>NZ_JANKBZ010000033.1 GCF_024623785.1 Archangium lipolyticum | reverse complement strand
CACCTGCTGGTCATTGAGGCGTGGCTTGCGCATGACCGCAGAAGTAATAGCGCCCGTCCTACTTTTCGCACCACTCAGCCTACACACCGCTCCCTTGCTCCCCTGCTAAAATGAGGGGATGGCTCAGATGTCCGGGCGCAAGAGCCTCACGAGTTCCGAAAGACGCTTGGGATCTCCCAACTTCCCCACCCTTACAATGGTGTAGAGGTCGGCGGTGTTGAGGAAGACGACGTGGGAGGGGTACTGCACGCGGTACTCCAATCCAATGGCCTCATGTGCAACCTTGCCAAGAAAAGCGCCCCAGGGCTCCTTGGAGTCTGGCTTACGGCCAGGGAGCGTGGAGGAGGGCGGCTCCGCCTGGGCACCGAGGGTTGTGACGAGCACCAGGAGAAAACCCGCCAGCCTCAAGGTGCTCCTTGTCCTGCTCTTTCGCTCTTTCATGGCCAACATGTACTTCCCGGTGCGGTGTAGGGTTGGGGAGGGGGTCATGAGGGGCTGATAAGGCTGTCAGGACTTCAGGCCGCCGGTAGCTTGTGGCGCGTCTCCACCATGGACGGCGCGGTCCGTCCTCCCGCTCCAGTGTCGGCACCTTGGCAAGGGGGTGGAGGGCGCAGCCGCCCGTCGGTCCAGGGATTGACCTCCACCAGCTCGAGCCGCTCGGCCAGCCCCAGCTCATTCATTTGACCTGCCCGCTACGCTGCATGGCGCGCTGGTAGGCGGGGCGGGCGTGCAACCGCTCAAGATAGGCGACGAGGTTGGGAAAGGATTGAAAGGTTTCCAGGGCACCCGTGGGCCGCGCTGCTTCCAGAACGAAGCACATCTGGATGTCGGCGGCGCTGAAGCTGTTGCCTACCAGGTAGTCCCGCTTCCCCAGCGCTCCCGAGATGTAGCCGAGGTGGTTCTTCACCTCGCTGGAGATGCGAGGCATGAGCGGCGCGCCCGCCTCGCCTGTACGTCCCACATAGAGGTTGAGCATGAGGGGCAGCATGGCCGAGCCCTCGGCGTAGTGCAGCCAATGCACGTAGTCGTCGTACTCGGCCGAGTCCGGTGCGGGCGCGAGCCGCCCCTGGCCATGGCGGCGCACGACGTAATCGATGATGGCTCCGGACTCGGCGAGCACCCGTCCATCGTCCTCGAGGAGCGGAGATTTACCGAGCGGATGGATGGCCTTGAGCTCGGGAGGCGCGAAGCCCGTCTTCGGGTCGCGCGGGTAGATGACGAGCTCGTAGTCGAGCCCCAGCTCCTCCAGGAGCCAGAGGATGCGCTGTGAACGGGAGTTCACGAGGTGGTGCAGTTTGATCACGGGGCGACTCCTTTGTCCGATGTACAGGCACCCCTCCTATACACTCACCTCGAACACAAGAACCTGGAATACAGGAACTGGAGGAGGCGCATCATGTTGGCGGAATCGCTCAAGGGGAAATCGGTCATCGTCACCGGCGGAAGCAAGGGCATCGGCAAGGGGATCGCCCGGGTCTTCGCGCGGCACGGCGCCAAGGTGCTGGTGGTCGCGCGCGATCTCCAGTCGGCCGAGACGACGGCGCGGGAATTCGTCGCGGCCGGTGGCAGCGCCAGCGGCTTTTCCGCCGACGTGACCCGGTTCGAGGACATGGAGAAGATGGCCCAGGTGGCGGCCGAGCGTCATGGCGGAATCGACGTGCTGTGCGCCAATGCCGGCGTCTTTCCGCAGGTGAAGATGGAGGAGATGTCGCCGGAAACCTGGGACGAGGTGATGGCGACCAATCTCAAGGGCACCTTCCTCTCGGTGAAGGCCTGCATCCCCTATCTGAAGAAATCCAGCCAGGGGCGCATCGTCATCACCTCCTCGATTACGGGCCCGGTGACCGGCTTTCCCGGCTGGACCCATTACGGTGCCACCAAGGCCGGGCAACTGGGTTTCATGCGCACCGCCTGCATGGAGCTCGCGAAATACCGCATCACGGTCAATGCCGTCCTGCCCGGCAACATCGTGACCGAGGGCCTCGAGAAACTGGGCCCGGAGTACATGAAGAGCATGGCGGCGGCGGTGCCGCTGGGCACGCTGGGCGAGGTCGAGGATATCGGCCATGCCGCCCTGTTCTTCGCCAGCCGCGAGGCCGGCTACATCACCGGCCAGACGCTCATCGTGGATGGCGGTCAGGTCCTCCCCGAATCGCAGGACGCGCTGGCGCAGATGTAGGGCACGCGAGCCAGGCGGGCACCCGGGCAGCTCCTCGTGCGCTCGGAGAGTGAGAAGCCGATGACTGGCGGGCTCCCTGGGAAGCTCGTTCCCTCGGGGCGAACAGACACTGGACGAACCCTGTAATGCATGTGCAGGGGGAAAAATCCCGCTCCAGTGGGGGTTGAGCCATTCCCAATGCCAGCTCCCACTCTCCGCCGCCCCGCCTCCCTGGCCCGCTCGACCCTCATCCAGATGGGCGTGCGCATTGGCATCCTCATCGCCCTGACCACGCTCGCCAGCTACCTGCACATGTTCCACACGCTGCGCGAGGACGCCATCCAGCAGTTGGCGCGGCATGTGGCGGAGCGCAGTCAGCGCGAGCAGGCCATCTTCATGCTGGCGGAGGACAACCATGCCCTCCTCCGCAAGGCCCTGGACGAGCGCATCCGGGCCTGGAGCCAGCAGGACCCGGATCCGCTCTTCGACAGCCTGTTCACCCAATGGCCGGATGGTACCGTCCGCTCCCGTGCCGAGGGCTTCGACGGGACGCGCATGGCGGGCGTCTTCGTCCCCCCGGGCGTGAAGCTCGATACGCAGCTCCGCCGCCGCATCCTGGCCGCCCACGAGGTCATCACCCAGTACGGGCCCGCCTTCACGGCCCGCTTCACGGATACCTACGTCACCCTGGCGGAGGGACCGGTCATCACGTTCTGGCCCTCGAGACCCGACTGGGCCATGGCGCTCCCGACGGACGACCCGACACTCGAGTACGAGTACTACACCCTCACCACGCCCGAGAAGAACCCGGGGCGGCACACGGCCTGGACCGGCAACTACCTGTATTCCCCCACCCGGAACTGGCTCGTCACGGCGAACACCCCGCTGGACATGGATGGCCGCCATGTCGCGTCGTTCTCCCATGACATCCTGCTGGATGAGCTGTTGGCCCGCTCCATCAATGACCACCTGCCCGGCACCTACAACCTGCTCGTGCGCGATGACGGCCAGCTCATCGCCCATCCCGCGCTGGACATGCGGGGCGCCACCATGGGCTACGACATCCTGGGCTCCGCTCCGCGGCCCGGTGAGCGCCCCCCTCGGCTCGCTTCCGAAGAGGAGCGGGCCCACCTGCGGAGCCTCTTCGAGAAGGTGAGGAACCGCCAGCCCGGCGAAGACATCCTGGAGCTCCCCGAGTATGGCGAGTACATCGCCGTGGCCCGACTGCAGGGGCCGGAGTGGAACTTCGTCACGGTGTTGCCCAAGAGCGTGGTGACCGCATCCGCCTGGAGGTCGGCGCGCTATGTGTTGCTGTTCGGCCTCGCATCACTGCTGCTGGAGCTGGTCATCATGTACCAGGTGCTCCGGAATCAGATCTCCCAACCGCTGCTGACGCTCAACCAGGCCACCCACCGGGTGGAGTCCGGTGACTTCCTGGTGGCGTTGGACACCTCGCGTGAGGACGAGCTGGGGCAGCTGGCGAGATCCTTCCGGAGCATGGCCGACAAGGTCCAGCAGCGGGAGGAACAGCTGCGGCAGGCCAACGAGGGACTGGAGCAACGTGTCGAGGAGCGGACCCGGGAGCTGAAGATGGTCCAGGGGCAGCTGGTGCAGACGGCGCGGCAGGCCGGCATGGCGGAGATCGCCACCAACGTGCTGCACAACGTGGGCAATGTGCTCAACAGCGTCTACACCTCCTCCCAGCTGGCGCGGGACAGGTTGGGCGAGCTGCGGTTGGAGCACGTGAGCAAGGTGGCCACCCTGCTCGGGGAGCGCCAGGCGGACCTCCAGACCTTCCTCACCCAGGACGAGCGCGGGCGCAACGTCATGCCCTTCCTGAACAAGCTGGGACAGAACCTGTTGAAGGAGCGCCAGGAGATCATCACCCTGCTGGAGGATGTGGGCCGGTACACGGAGCACATCGGCGATATCGTCAAGGTGCAGCAGAACCATGCCCGCACACCCCGGCTGAACGAGCCCGTCCACCTGTCGGCACTGGTGGACGACGCGCTGCGCATCAACGCGGCCGCGCTCACCCGTCACCAGGTCAAGGAGGTCCGGCAACTGCGCTTCCTGCCCCCGGTGATGACGGACAAGCACAAGGTGCTGATGATCCTGGTCAATCTCATCAGCAACGCCAAGTACGCCATGGATGGGACGCCGGCGGAGCAGCGCATCCTGACCGTGAAGTTGGAGCTCCCCGTGCCCGACCGCGTCCGCATCGACATCCAGGACAATGGCATGGGCATCTCCCAGGAGCTGCTCACGCGCATCTTCCAGTACGGCTTCACCACCCGGAAGGAGGGGCATGGCTTTGGCCTGCACTCCAGTGCCGTGGCGGCCCAGGAGCTGGGGGGCTCCCTGACGGTCCACAGTGACGGACCCGGGCGTGGCGCCACGTTCACGCTGGAGCTGCCCTATCAGCCCATCGAGGAGGTCAGTGGACGGTGACTCCGGCCGGTGTGCCGCTGTCGAACTGGAGCTCCAGTGACTCCGGGGAGCCCTCCCGCGTGCGCGTCACCTGGCCCGCGGGACCCTCGGCGCGGCGCAGGTTCTGGAGGCACAGCAATCCCTTGCACAGCTCCTGGATGAGCACCATGCCGAGGTAGCGGCCGAGGCAGGTGTGCGGCCCCGCTCCGAAGTGCAGGTAGCTGCTCGTGGGGCGCGTCGTGCGGAACTCCATCGGGGACTCCACCTCCTCGGGGTCGAACATCGCCGAGGAGAGCATGAGCACCACCACCGAGCCCTTCGGAATGACCGTCTCGCGCGGCGAGCCCTGGGCGAGCGCGTACGTCCGCTCGCAATACCGCGGCAGCGCGGGCACCGGAGGTTTGAACCGCATCGCCTCCATCAGATAAGGGCGCAGCGCCGTGTCATCGCCGCTCAGGGCCGCCATGCGCGCCGCCTGCAGCAGCTCGGGCCTGTCCAACAGCACGTCGAGGATGTTCGCGGTGCACGTGGAGACGTTGTCGAGCGTCCCCGTGATGGAGCCCATCATCGCGTTCCGGATCGCCACGTCGTCGAGGTGCGTGGCGCGGACGCGCTGCATCTCCAGCAGCCGGTCGAGCACGCTCTCCTGCCGGGAGAACCTGCGCAACCACCGCCAGCGGCGCCGCCGGGCGATTCTCGCATCGAGCCAGGCCGACAGCTCCGCACTGGCGGCCAGCCCCTCCTGATGGAGCCTCGGGTCCTGGGAGGTATTGACGAAGATGTCCAGGAACAGCGCCCGCGCCTGGCGCATCAGCGTCGTCTCGTCCAGCCCGGAGAGCCCGAAGTACTGGATGGCCCACCGCGTGGGAACGGGGCGGGCCAGTTCCCGGACCACGTCGAGCCGGCCCCGGGGGCGCGCGGTCCGCAGCGCCTCCTCGACACATCGCGCGGTGAAGCTCCTCGTCCCGGGGATGTCCTCGCGGTTCACCGCCAGCCGCAGGATGGAGATGTCGTGCTCGCGTGGCGCTTGCTCCGCGTCGTCCTGCCCGAGGACGAATCCCTTCACCAGGGGATCCATCCGCTTCCGGTAGAGCCGCACCGAGAAGACGTCCTCCCGCTCCAGCACTTCCTTCACGTCCGCGTACCGGGTGACGAACACCTGTCCCGGCATCGGCGTGAAGATCGGCCGCGTGTCCCGCAACTCTCCAAAAAGATCGAGCGGCTTGCGCTCCATCCACGTCGACAACAGATGGGCCCGCTCCCGCGGGTTCCCCACGTCGATGGCCTCGAACTCCTGCAAGAATCCCACGCGCCCTACCCCCCGACGGGCCTGACGGGCTCCGTCGGTTTTACAGGGTGCGCAGGGTTGCTCATGGCAACCACCCGCACGTGTGCGCCATGGCTCCGTCGTCTGGTGCATACACGCCGGGCGAGGCCGACGCCTGCCCCGTCCCGGAGAGCAGGTGTCCTGTCAGGTCGTGGGTGGCTATGCTGGATGCGCGGGCTCTCCGGCGTGCGCAGCCTGGCGGGACAGGCTCTCCAGCACGTGGCGCTCATAGGTGCGCGTGCCCTGCTCCCGGGCGATGCGGAGGCCTCGGAGGAAGTCCTCATGGGCCGCTTCCTCCTGGCCGAGCATGCGGAGGACTTCACCGCGCAGCCGGTACAGCTGCGGCTCGTAGGAACGCTCGCCCGTCCTGTCCCGGTATGCCAGGGCCTCGTTGATGGTGGCCCACGCCTCCTGCGCCTGCCCCAGCTTCAGGTGGATCTCCGTCAGCATCGCGAGGTTGTGTGGCATGCCGCTGCCGAAGCCCGAGAGCTTCCACTGCTCGAACCCCTTGCGCATGAGCGCCAGGGCCTCCCGCGGCTGCCCGAGCTCGGACAACGCCCAGCACCGGAAGAGTGTCGACATGCCCAGCCACACCCGGAACAGGTGCTCCCGGCTGATCGCGATGCACTCATCGGTCAATCGCAGGACGCTCGGTGCGTCCCTTCGCAGCTGGCAGCCCAGGGCGGTGTAGTTCAGCGCGAAGGCGGTGGTGTTGGGATGGCCGAGCTTCGCGCTCAGCTCCAGCGCTTCCATCATGTAGCGCCGGGCCTCCTCTTGCTGGTCCAGGGTCGAGAGGATGACGGAGCCATAGGCCAGCGCCATCACACGTGGGTTGGCCAGGTGTTTCAGGGTGACGGCCCGGTGCTCCTCGAGCGTGAAGTCCGAGTACGCCACCGCGCGCTCCACGCACTCGAGGGACTCCTTCATCCGTCCCCAGGTGAAGAAGTCCACCGCCATCATGCGATAGCCCAGGGCGAGCAGCTCCCGATCGTGGTGGCGATGGCCCATGTCCACCAACTGCTCCGCCAGCTCATGCGCCAGGTGGAGCTCCGCGCGTGCGGTGTAATAGACGAAGAGCCCCCAGTAGGACAGCTCCAGCCGTGGCAGCGCATCGCCCACTTCGCGGATGAGCTGCCGGACCCGTTCGAACGTCCGTTCCGGCTCGGGCGAGTGGAAGCCCTGGACCTGGAACAGCGGGACCCCCAGCGCCATCTGCAATTGCAACTCCTGCTCCTTGCGCTGTCCCGTCTCCGGCAGGTGGTGCAGAAGCCGCAGGGCCTGCTTCAGGTGGCTGATGGCCTCCAGGTTGGCCGAGCGCTGGCTGGCGCGCTTCCCGGCCCGCGCCCAGTACTGGATGGCCAGCGCGTACTGCCCCGCCTCCGTGTAGTGGTGCGCCAGCAACTCCGGCTGGGTCTCCACCTGCTCGGGGAAGCACTCCACCAGCGCCTGGGCGATCCGCTGGTGGTGGTGCCGCCGCGTCTTGCGCAGCAGGGATTGGTAGGCCGCTTCCTGGATGAGCGCGTGGCGGAACTGGTAGCCCGGGACGGAGTCCTCCTCCTGCCGCCGCAGCAGCCCCGCGCTCACCAGTCCCTCCAGGTCCCTGCGCAGCCCGCCCTCCTCGTGCCGGGTGAGGGCCGCCAGCAGGGGGAAGGTGAAGTCGCGTCCGGCCACCGCGCACAGCTGGGCCAGGGCCTTCTGCCGCGAGGGCAGCATGTCCAGCCGCGCCAGCAGCAGCTCGTGCAGGCTCATCGGGATGGAGGAGGGCATCTCTCCCGAGCCCTGCGCCCGCTCCAACACCATGCGCGTCATCTCCTCGACGAAGAGCGGGATGCCATCCGTCTTCGCCACCAGCTGATGCACCGCCTCCTCCGTCAACCGTGTGCCGTGCGCGGCCTCGCGCACCAGCGTCGCCGTGCAATCCGCCGGCAATCGCTCCAGCACGAGCCGTTGGAACCCGGGCGGGGGCCAGGGCGGCTGGAACTCGGGGCGGGCGCTGAGCAGCACCAGGACGCGCGCCTTCCCGATGCGCTCCATCACGGCGCCGAGCAGTTGCAGCGTGGACGGGTCCGCCCAGTGCAGATCCTCCACCACCACGAGCACCGGGCGCTCGTGCGCGGCCCGCAGCAACAGGGCGACCAGTGATTCGAGCACCAGCCCCTTGCGCCGTTCCGGTGAGAGTTGGGGCGTGGCCGACTCCCCGCCTTGCATCGGCAGCGAGAGGAAGGAGGCCATCACCCGCATGTGCTCCGGCGACACGCCCGAGCGCTGCGCCAGCCCTCGCAGCTCCTCCTGGAGGTTCTTCGTGGAGCCGTCTTCCTGGAAGAGGTGCTGGAGCAACTCGATGACGGGGTGGAAGGCGCTGGTGCTGGACTGCGACCAGCACTGGCAGCGCAGGCAGAGGCTCGACTCCGTCTCCACCCGCTCGCGCACCTCCTGGACGAGGCGGGACTTGCCGATGCCCGCCTCGCCGACGAGCAGGACGGAGCCGCCGTGGCCCTGGAGCGCCCGTTCCCAGTGGTCGAGGAGCTGTCCCAGCTCGCGCTCGCGTCCCACCAGCGGTGTGAGCGCGCCCGAGACGCGCACCCGCTCGAACCGGGACACCGCCTTCCGCTCGCGCAGCAGGCGGCAGATGTCCACGTTCAGCGTTCCCGCCAGCCCATCGAAGGAGTGCGAGCCGAGTGTCTCGAGCTCGCAGAGCCCGCGCACCAGCCTGCAGGTGGTGCCGCTGAGGACCACCGCGCCGGGCTCGGCCCGTCGCGACAGCCAGCTGGCGATGCGCGGCGCCTCGCCCTGGATGGCGAGCGCCTGTCCCCGGTGTCCCCCGGCACGCTCGTCCAGGGCCACCACGTCCGTGTGGATGCCGACCTTCACGGCCAGCCGGGTTTCAGGGGAGGGGAGTGGCTCACGGCCCTCCGCGAAGTGCCGGACCAGCTCCATCGCCGCGTGCACCGCGTGCTCCGAGTCCTCCTCGTGCGCCACGGGGTAGCCGAAGCATGCCAGCACCTCGTCTCCCATGGACAGGGCGATGGAGCCGCCGTGCCGTTGGATGAGCTCCGTGCAGCTCTGGTGGAAGGTGGCCTCCATCTCACTGAAGTCCTCGGGGTCGAGCTGCTCCAGGGGGCCTTCCAACCCCGTCAGGCGGCAGGACACCAGCGTCACCGTGCGCCGCTGGAGCTCCACCGCCCTCGGCGCCTCCTGCCGCAGCCCGAGCCGCTCCGCGAGCTCACGCAGCTCCTCGCGCAGCTCCATGGCGGAGGCGAGGCGCCGGGCGGGCTCCTTGGCCAGCGCCGAGGCCACGAGCCGCTCCACCTCCTCGGGCAGCTCCGGGTGGTGCAGGCGCAGGGAGGGGACCGGCTGCGCCGACGTCACGTGCTCGCGCAGCTCCTCGAGCGAGGCGCTCGGATAGGGCAGCTCCCGCGTGAGCAGCTCGTACATCAGGATGCCGGCCGCCCAGACGTCCGTCCGCTCATCCAGCAGCGCGCCCCGCCACTGCTCCGGCGCCATGTAGGGGGGCGTTCCCGCGGTCGGCAGATTGGGTACGTCCGGCGAGCGGGAGGACATGAGGTACGCCAGTCCGAAGTCCAACAGCTTCACCGTCCCCCGGTGCGTGATGAACACGTTGCTGGGCTTGAGGTCGCGGTGGATGATGTGCCGCTGGTGCGCGTGCGCCAGTCCCGCGGCCACGCTCTCGAGGATCTCCACCGTGCGCTTGAGCCCGGGCGGTCCCCGCTGGAGCAGACTGGAGAGCGGTTCTCCCTCCAGGCACTCCATGACCAGGAAGGGGACCGGCCGCTCCCACGTGCCTCCCTCCCATTCGGACACGTCGAAGATGCGGACGATGTTCTCGTGGTCGAGCTGGGCCACCGCCCGGGCCTCCTGCTTGAGCAGCGCCACCATGCGGTTCTCGCCCGCCCCCTCCTCACGTGGCAGCAGGAACTTGAGCGCCACCACACGCTGCAGCTCCGCGTCCCTCGCGCGGAACACCAGCCCCATGGCCCCGCCTCCCAGCTCCTCGATGATCTCGAACCTGTGGCCGTCCCGGCCGCCCATCCGCTCACCGGGTCTCGGCTTGCGCATCACCTGGGGGACGGCGTGCGCCACCTGCTCCATGAAGGAGTCACCGAAGTCCAGCTCGGAGTCCAGGCCCTCCAGGAAGTCCGAGGACCCCTGCTGCTGTGCTTCCTCGTGCTGGGGTTCGATGTGCTCCCGCATGTTCCTGGTTCCTCGTCCTGGTGGCGGGTTGCCGAAGGGAAAGTAGGAGCCGGGGTGCCGTGAAACAACGCCGTAGGCAGCCAGGGCTCCGGCTGCACGCTTCATTGGCGTGAAGGACGGAGCGCCGGGGCGGCGGTGTGTGTCGGGACATGACGGTTGACATGTCGGAGTCGACATTCAACCCGTCGAAACGTCGGGCTCGTCCGCCTCCCCGTTTCTCAGCCAACGGGAGCGGTTGGATGGGCCCGCCCGGGTGTAGCATGGCGCTCCTCTCCGCCAGGGGGACTTCCCGTGCTCGATGGGTATGACTCGGAACTGCGCATGGCCATTGTCGAGGGACTCCTCTCCAAGGAGGAGGCCGGTGCCTTGCGCGAGGAGGCGCTCCGACAGGCGCGGAGTCCCCTGGAGCTGCTCGTGGAGCGGGGGCGGCTCTCCGCGGAGACGCTCGCCTCGCTGCGCAAGGAGGTACGTCTCGAGGAGACGGCCCGGTACAGTGACGGCGAGAGTCCGGAGGACGACTCCACGCTGGAGCTGCCCTCGCGGCAGCGCCTCGTCGAGGATGGCGTGGGTTTCCCGGTGGTCCAATGGGAGCGCTATCAGCCCGTGAGGTTGCTGGGGCAGGGCGGCATGGGGCGGGTGTTCCTCGCCCATGACTCGCAGCTGCGACGCGACGTGGCCCTCAAGTTCGTCCGGGATGACGACCCCGAGCACATGCGCCGCTTCCTCTCCGAGGCCCGGTCCCAGGCCCGTGTGCATCACGAGCGCGTGTGCCAGGTGTACGAGGTCGGCGAGGTCCAGGGCCGGGCCTACATCGCGATGCAGTACATCGACGGGCAGACGCTGAACAAGATCGGCCCGAGGCTCCCCCTGGAGCAGAAGGTGCTGGTGATGCGGGAGGTGGCCGAGGGCGTGCACGCGGCCCATCGCGCCGGCCTCGTCCACCGGGACCTCAAGCCCTCCAACATCATGGTGGCGCGCACCGGGGATGGCGCCCTCATGCCCTACGTCATGGACTTCGGGCTGGCGCGCGACTGCAAGGAGGGCGTGACGGCCACGGGCTCGGTGCTGGGCACGCCGCACTACATGGCGCCCGAGCAGGCCCGCGGCGAGGTGGGCCGGTTGGATCGCCGCGCGGACGTCTACAGCCTGGGCGCCACGTTCTACCACCTGCTCACCGGCGTCCTTCCCATCCCCGGCAGCAACAGCCTGGAGGTGTTGAGCAACATCGCCTCCCTGGAGCCGCGCCCGCCGCGCTCGGTGGACCCGGACATCCCGGCGGACCTGGAGGCCATCGTCCTCAAGTGCATGGAGAAGGACCGCTCCGCCCGCTACGACTCGGCGCGCGCCCTGGCCGAGGATCTGGACCGCTTCCTCAACGGCGAGCCCGTCCTGGCGCGGCCCACGGGGCTCTGGTACCGCCTGCGCAAGAAGGCCCGCAAGCACCGCGCCTTCGTGGCCATGGCCGCGGGGGCGCTCGCCCTGGTCCTGCTCGCCCTGGCGGGGGCCGGCCTGCGGCTGCGCGAGGCCGAGCGGCGCGCCGCCCTGGAGCTCCGCTCCACCGAGCTGGTGGCGCAAATCGACGCCCTGGCCGGCCGTCCCTACCTCCTCCCGCTGCACGACACGAGCGCGGACCGGGAGCGGATCCGCACGTGGATGCGCCAGCTGGACGCCGAGCTGCTCGAGACCGAGGACGCGGACAAGGGGCCTGTCCACTACGCGCTGGGGATGGGCCACCACGCCCTCGGGGATGAGGCGAAGGCCCTGTCCCACCTGGAGTCCGCCTGGCAGCGGGGCTACCAGACGCCTCGGGTCGCCTACGCGCTGGCCGAGGTGATGGGGCACCTGTACCAGGTGCTCCTCCTGGAGGTGGAGCGTGGCTACCAGCAGCAGCGCAGGAGGGAGGAGCCCGGCGACACCTCGGCCGAGCAGCGGCGCGAGGCGCGGAAGAAGGAGCTCGTGCGCCGCTACCGGGATCCGGCGCACGCCTACCTCGAGAAGAGCGAGGGGGCTCCAGTTCCTCCTCAATACGTGGCGGCCCTCCTCTTCTTCCTGGAGGACCGGTTCGACGACGCGCTGGTCCGCCTGGATATGTTGGGCGAGAGGGCACTCGAGTTCTACGCGGCACCCAGGTTGAAGGGGGACATCCTCCTGGCCCGGGCTCTTCAGCACCGGAACCACGGCGAGCCCGAGAAGGCCCGGGCCGATTTCGAGGCCAGCCGTCAGGCCTATGGCCGGGCCGCGGACATCGGCCGGAGCGACCCCGGCGTCCACCACGCGATGGCGCAGCTCGAGTCCGCCGTGATGGACACGGAGCTCTACGGTCAGGGGAATGTCGAGCCCCCCTTCGAGCGGGGCCGCCAAGCGGTGGCACGTGTCCTCCAATCCGCTCCCGACCACTACGAGGCCCGCGTGCTGCTGGCGCGCTTCCATCGCCGTCTCGCGGAGGCTCGCGCCACCCAGGGCAAGGACGTGGAGGAGCCCGTCCGCGACGCGCTGGAGGCCGCGCAGGCCGCGAGGAAGCTCGTGCCCGACCGGCCGGAGGCCTGGATGGAGCTGGGGTGGAGCTTCTGGCGGCAGGGCCGGGGACGGCAGTCGCACAACGAGGATCCGCGCGAGCAGCTCGGCAGGGCCGTGGAGTCCCTCGAGAACATCGCCCCGAAGGACCAGGGCTATGAGTTCCACGTCCTGCGCGGCCTCATCTTCAAGACGTGGTCGGATTACGAGGCGCAGAACGGACTGGACTCCCTGCCCAGGCTCGACAAGGCCATTGGCGCCTACCGCGAGGCCATCCAGATGGACGAGAGCCAGATGCTCGGCTGGCTCGATCTCGTCAACGCGTACCTCCTGCGCGCCTCCCGTTCGAATGGCCGCGAGTCCATCGAGGACCTGGAGCAGGCCCGGGTGGCGCTGGTGAAGGCGCGGGCGCTCAATCCCCGCCATGCGGTGCTCCATGACTACGAGGGGCGGTATCACGAGGTGCTCGCCAGCAGGCGCAGGGCCCGGGGCGAGGATGCGCGGCCCGAGTGGGAGCAGGCGCTCGCGAGGTACGAGGCGGGGCTCGCCCTCAATGCCGGGTCCGCGTTCCGCCTCAACAGCAAGGGCGTGGTCCTGGCCGAGCTGGGGCAGGAGGCCTGGGACCGGGGTGGAGAGCCCGCCCCCTGGCTGGAGCGGGCCCAGGCCGTCTTCGAACAGGCCCTCCGCGTGGCTCCGCGGAAGTTCTCCGCCTACAACAACCTCGGCTGGCTGAATTCAAGGCGCGCCGGGTACCTGCTCGCCCGGGGAGAGGATCCGGCTCCGGCCCTGCGCGCGGCCGAGCGGGCGTACCAGCAGGCCATCGAACAGGCACCGGAGCACCCCCTGCCACGGGCGAACCTGGGCAGGGCCCTTCGGACCTGGGCCGCCTTCGAGCTGGAGCAGGGGAGAGAGCCCAGCAAGCTCCTGTCCCGGGCCTCCGAGGCGCTCCAGCAGGCGCTCGCCCGCAATCCCCGGGCGGGAGTCACCTTGCTGGGCCTCGCGGAGGTACAGGCCACCCAGGTCCTCTGGAAGGTCCGGCGGGGACAGGCACGGGGCGAGGACTTCGAGGCGGCGGCGGCGGCCTTCCAGAAGACACTCGAGTCCGAGCCCGAGAGCCGGGATGCACGTCTGGCCTTCGGCCACTTCCTCCGGGAGTGGGCCCTCTGGCGGAAGGAAGCGGGACACGAGCCCCTTCCCATCCTGGAACGGGGGCTCGTGCTGGCCGACGGGTTGTCGAAGGGGCGTCCGCGGTGGGCGGATGCGCTGCTCCTGCACGCGAGCCTGGACCTCACGCGGGTGGAGCTGGCGGCGCAGCCGGAGGCGCGGGAGCTCGAGCGGATCCGCGAGGAGCTCGAGCAGGCGCTGGCGAGCAATCACAACCTCGCGCGCGAAGGCCAACGTCAGCTCTCGCGCTTGCGGCGGCTCCTCGCCAGCTCGCGGTAGTCAACCGGCCGCGAGATGCGGCGAGGAGCGGCTTCCCTCAGCCTTCCACGTCGGGCGGATCCGTGTGGCTGCCGCCCTCATCCACGCTCGTGCCCACCCGGCCCAGGCTGTAGGTGGTGTTCGGAGCGCTCGGGTTCTGGCGCTTCGCGTTCGCCGTCACCCGCAGCGCCACTCCCGGCATGGACTCGTTCGTATGGTCATCAATGACAGAGGTCTTCTCGCGCTGCATGGCATCCCCTCCTTCTTCGTGAATATCGCCAACGCCCGGGAATCTACCTCATCTCGGGCAGTCGCGGACCAGAGCAAGGCACATGCCGTCCCGGTGGGGCACGTGCTCCCGCTCTACCCACGGGAAATTACCGGGAAATCCGACCCTTGGAGTGGGGCTCGACATGTCGAGAGGTGTCGAGCCGTGTCCAGGGCGCTTCTTCAGGGCTCGAGCCCCAGCTCCTTGATGCGGCGGCGCAGGGCCTGCTTGGAGACCTCCAGGCGCTCCACCATGGCGTCCAGGTTGCCCTGACACTCGTGGTGGCAACGGGTGATCTCCTCCGTGCTCAGGTCTCCCGCGGTCCGGATGCTCTTGCTGCGCTCGATCAGGTCATAGATGGAGGTCCGGGAGATGCCGAGCTGATCCGCCGTGGGTTTGAGGTCCCAGGAGTTCTCCCGCAGTGCGGCGATGAGCTCCTGCTCGGTGATGTCCGAGGGTTTGCGGCGGGGGACGGGGGGGGTCCTGGGTGTCGGCGTCTCCGGGGCGGTGAGGGCGCGTCCGGCGGGGAAGGGCAGGGCGGAGCCCAGCTCGCGCTCGATCCGGGGATCGACCCGCAGGTGGGGCAGGCCCCGGCTGGCGATGACCAGCTGCCGGACCACGTTGCGCAGCTGGCGGATGTTGCCGGGCCAGGAGTAGCGGACGAGGCGGGCCGCCAGCGAGGCCGGCAGCCACGGCTCGGCGGAGGAATCGGTGTGGGACAGGCGCCAGGACTCGCCGATGGCCTCGAGCTCCTCGCGGGCGAAGTGGAGGAAGAGCAGACCGATGTCCTCGCGGCGCTCGCGCAGCGGGGGCACGCGGATGTCATAGCCGGTCAGCCGGTGCAGCAGCGGGGCCTTGAAGCGTCCCTCCTGGATGCGCGCCTCCAGGTTGGCATCCGTCGCGGCGACGAGGCGCACGTCCGTGGTCAGGGGCGTGTGCCCGCCCACCGGGTACATCTCGCCCGTCTCCAGCACGCGCAGCAGCATCACCTGGACTTCGGGGGGCGCTTCACCCACCTCGTCGAGGAACAGGGTGCCCCCCTGGGCGGCGCGGAAGAAGCCCTCGCGGTCCCGCGTGGCGCCCGTATAGGCACCCTTGTGCGCGCCGAAGAGCTCCGCGGCGGCCAGCTCCTTGGGGATGGCGCCCAGGTTCACGCTGATGAACTTCTCGCCCCGGCGCTTGCTCCGCTCGTGGATGGCGCGAGCCACCAGCTCCTTGCCCGTTCCCGTCTCGCCCCGGATGAGCACCGGGACCTCCAGGTCGGCGATCTGCTCGATGTGCGCGCGCACGCGCCGGGTGCTCGCGCTCTCACCCACCATGCCCAGCGCGTCCGGGGAGGGCTCGTCCGTCTCGGGCTCCATCAGGTGCAGGAGGAGCACCACGCGCTCGGCGAGCTCGAGCGGAACGCCCGCGGTCAGCTCCTCGGGTCCGAACTCCCGGCCTCCCCGGATCGGCTCGCCCGCCACCACCTGGGTGCCCCCCTCCTCGACGAGCAGCCGCAGCCGCCCCTCTCCGGCGGACATGAAGCGCAGCGGCTTCCTGCTCAGGCCGCGATCGGCGAGGGGTGCTCCCGGGGCGCCACCGGGCCGCACGAACTCCGGCGCCATCCGGGACAGGGACACCTCTCCACCGGCGAGCACCTCGCGCAGCAGGAGCTGCTCTCCCACCCGCCACATGTCGGGATGCGAGACGATGGTCAGGGCTGGAACGAGGCGAACGGATTGAGCGCCGACGCTCCGTTTCGGCCGGCTGAGTGTGGTCACGTCATCCAGCTGACCTTCATTCATGGCTTTTCACTGTACACTGGGGACTGACCCTGGACGATGTCTCCGCCTTGCTGGTGGGGGACCCCCAGCCAGCAAGGCGCTTGCTCGCCAGCTCCCCTCGCGTCTCTTCGTGAGCGGAGGGCAGTGGACCGCCGGGCGGGCTTTTGCCGGAACGGCCGGGCGTGCCAACCCTGTGGGTATGGCGACCCCTCGACGACCCAGTGGCTCCGCCCGGGAGCGATTGCGTACCTACCGTGAGAAGCGTGACTTCACCAGCACTTCCGAGCCCGCCCCGGAGGTTCCGGCTCCACGCGGTGGGAGTGGACCCGTCTTCGTGGTGCACAAGCACGACGCCACGCGGCTGCATTACGATCTGCGGCTGGAGATAGACGGGGTGCTGGTGAGCTGGGCCATTCCGAAGGGCCCCAGCTACGACCCCGCCGACAAGCGGCTGGCGGTGCAGACCGAAGACCATCCGCTGGCCTACGCCACCTTCGAGGGCCGCATCCCCGAGGGCAGCTATGGGGCGGGGGATTCGATTCTCTGGGACTCGGGCACCTTCGACACGGTGCCGCCGGGCCAGGCCTCCGAGCAGCTCTCGCGGGGACGTCTGCACGTGGCGCTGCACGGACAGAAGCTCGAGGGGGAGTGGCACCTCATCCGCACGCGTCCCAGCGGGAAGAAGGCGCAGTGGTTGTGCTTCAAGGCCAAGGACGGCACCGAGCGGGCCGGCTACGACGTCGCGCAGGAGCGCCCCGAGTCCGTGAAGTCCGGGCAGAGCGTCACCCGCGGGCCTACGCGCCGCACCCGGAAGCCCACGGCGAAGTCCGCGCGCAAGGCGAGTCCCTCGCGCCGGGTGGCACGGGTGCGCACGCCCGAGGCCCTGCTGGAGCGGGTGGGGTCGCCCATGCTGGCGACGCTCGCCCAGGTGGACGCCACCGAGGGGGCCGACTGGCTCTTCGAGGTGAAGTACGACGGCTTCCGCGCGCTCGCCGGGCTCCAGGGAGGCAGGGTCGCGCTTCAGTCGCGCGGCGGGAAGGATCTGTCCCTCCGCTTCCCGGCCATTGCCCGGGCGCTCGAGACGCTCGGCGAGCACGAGGCGGTGGTGGACGGAGAAATCGTGGCCCTGGACGCACAGGGGCGCTCTCGCTTCCAACTGCTCGGCCAGGGCGCCGAGGAGCGCTTCGTCATCTTCGACCTGCTGTGGCTCGAGGGAGAGGACCTGCGCGCCCTGCCGCTGGAGGAGCGCCGGGAGCGGCTCGAGCGGCTGCTCGCGCGGGTGAAGCCACCGGTGGTGCTCGCCGAGCGGGTGGAGGGCAGCGCGAGCGAGGCGCTGGCGGAGGCGAGACGGAACGAGTGGGAAGGCGTCATGGCCAAGCGCGTGGGCAGCCCCTACACGCCGGGCCGGAGCGCCACGTGGCTCAAGCTGAAGGTGCAGGCCAACCAGGAGGTGGCCATCGTGGGGTTCACGCCCATGGCCAACGAGCGGCCGGAGCTCGGCTCGCTGCTGGTGGCGGTGCGTGAGGGTGAGGGCTGGCACTACGCGGGCAAGGTGGGCACGGGCTACAGCGCGAAGGTGCGGCGCGAGCTGCTCACGCGTCTGTCGCGCGACGTGGTGAAGAAGCCGCCGGTGGAGGACGCGCCCTTCGTACGGGACGCCCTGCGCAACGAGGAGGCGCGCTGGGTGAAGCCGCGCTACGTGGCCCAGGTAGCCTTCACCGAGTGGACCGAGGATGGCCGTCTGCGCCATCCCTCCTTCCAGGGTTTGCGCAACGACAAGCGCCCCGAGGAGTGCGTGCGGGAGCGGCCGCGCAGCACGCCGGTGGGTGGGCCGGGCACGAAGAAGTCCACGGCGCGAGGCCCCCACCGGCGGACCGGGACCAAGGCGCGCCGGGGGACGGCGGCCGCGGGCAGGACCGCCGTGGCCCGGAAGGAGCAGGAGGCCACCACTTCCAGGGCGGGCCGTACGCCGCTGGTGGCGCTCACCCATGGAGAGCGGGTCCTCTTCCCCGAGCCCGGCTTCACCAAGGCGGACGTGTTCGCCTACTTCCGGGACGTGGCGCCCCTGATGGTGCCGGCGCTCGCCGGACGGCCGCTCGCGCTGCAACAGTGGCCGCGCGGAGTGGACGAGCCCGGCTTCTTCCGCCAGGGGGTGAAGGGCACGCCGGACTGGCTCACCACCGCGTGCATCCACCACGAGACGAAAGACCTGCCCCACGTGGTGGTGGACCGGCCCGAGTCGCTGTTGTGGCTCGCCAACCAGTCCGCGCTCACCCTGCACATCTGGTCGAGCCGGGTGGGGCACCTGGAGGAGCCGGATTGGGTGTTCTTCGATCTGGACCCGGGCAGTGGGACCTTCGATGACCTCATCCAGTTGACCACCTCGTTGCGGCGCTACCTGGAGGGGTTGGAACTGAACAGCGTGCCCAAGACCTCTGGCAAGCGGGGCCTGCACGTGCTGGTGCCGCTCGCTCCCGGGCACACCTACGAGCAGGTCCTGGAGTTCGCCCACGCGACGTTCGAGGAGCTCGCCCGGAAGCACCCGGAGCTGGCCACCACCGCACGAGCCAAGAGCCAGAGACAGGGGCGGCTGTACCTGGACGCGGACCAGAACGCCTGGGGCAAGACGCTCGTGGCGCCGTACTCGCTGCGCGCCCTGCCGCACGCTCCGGTGTCCACGCCCCTGAAGTGGTCCGAGGTGACCCGGCGGTTGGATCCCACCCGCTTCACCCTCGGCACGATGCGCCGGCGCCTGGACAAGGTGGGAGAGCTGTTCGCCCCGGCACTGGCCGGCGGGCAGAAGCTGCCTTCACCCTCCCGGGCCGCATCGAAGCGCCGACGGTAGGCTCGGACATGCGCGTTGCACTGCTGTTTCTCAAGATTCGGTGTGACGCGCTTCCAGGGTCAAGGCGTGCACGGTCTGGGAGTTCACCCGGTAAACACCGCTAGTCAATTCCGGGCGGGGTGGTAGCGTGCGCTCTCCGAGAACATGAGACAAATGGCGGACGGAGCGGACAGCCTTCTTCGGCAGAGGGATCGAGCCGGGCAACTGGCCGCTTGGGGGCGTCTGGACGTGGCGCTCACCGAGTTCCGGCGACTCGAATCGGAGGGGCGCACGCAGGAGGCCCTCGCTGGCTACGAGGGGCTCGCGAAGGCCTGGGCCCATGGCAGCCAACTGCTGCGCGCCATCGTGGCGTGCAAGGCGCTGTCGAGGCTCGGACCGGCCCCCCTCCGCATCCAGTCCCTCATCGCGAGCCTCTACGCGCGCCAGGGCGTGAGCCCGTCCAACGAGGGCACGGGGCCGCTGTCCTCCGCCGAGCTGGAGTCCCTGCTGGAGCGGGAGAACCCGGCGTTGTCGGTGCCCATCTTCTCGATGCTGGACCGCGACGCGTTCGTGGCGCTGCTCGACGCGGTGGAGGTGCGCACGTTCGCGGCCGGCCAGACGGTGGTGCGCGAGGGCGAGCCGGGCGCGTCGATGGTCTTCATGGCGGAGGGGCGCGCGGACATCGTGCGGACGCTGGAGGACGGCTCGCGGCAGGCGGGGCCCTCGGTGGTGGAGGGCGGGGCCTTCGGGGAGCTGACGCTGCTGGTCGAGGGGCCACGGTCGGCGGGGCTGGTGGCGGCGGTGCCCTCCGTGCTGCTGGAGCTGACGAGGGAGCGGCTGGTGGAGGTCGCCGGCCGGCATCCGCTGCTGATACGGGTGGTGGAGGCCTTCTGCCGGAGGCGCGCGGTGGACAACCTGCTGCGCACCCACCCGATGTTCTCGCTGCTACCGTACGAGCAGCAGCGGGTGGTGGCGCGCGAGTTCCGGCTCCAGCGGGTGGAGGCGGGCACGACGCTGCTCACCGCCGGAGCCACCGGAGACGCCGTCTACCTGCTGCTGCGTGGCCGTTGCACCCCCTACCATGTGCACCCGGACGGCCACGAGACGCCCTACCCGGTGCTGCGCGAGGGCGACGTGCTCGGGGAGATCTCCCTGCTGCTGGACAAGCCGGTGACGGCCATGGTGCGGGCGGACGTCCAGTGCCTGCTGCTGCGGCTCGATCGTTCGGCGTGCGAGCGGCACATCTTCAGCCAGCCGGGCATGCGGGATGCGCTGATGCGGATCGGCGCCGAGCGCCTGCGGCGGACCGCCCGGGTGCTCGCGGAGCGCTCCCTGCCCGAGGGCGACCCGGGCCTGTAGCCATGGGTGTGCCGGGTGACCCGGACGGGCGGTGAAAGCCCCCCAACCGTCCGCCTCTGGAATCCCCCGCAGGAACCCTTTGCAAGCCGCTTTCGACGGGCCTAGAAGACGCACGATCCCAGCGGACGGTAAGGAAGGACGGCACTCACAATGACGGACAGTTTCAAGAGCAAGAGCCAGTTGAAGGTGGGCTCGGCCACGTACGACTTCTACAGCCTCGCCAAGGTGGGCAAGGACCACGCCTCGGTCGCGCGCCTGCCCTTCTCGCTGAAGATCCTGCTCGAGAACCTGCTGCGCCACGAGGATGGCCGCGTGGTGAAGCGCGAGCACGTCGAGAAGATGCTCGCCTGGAACCCCAAGGCGGACCCGGACACTGAAATCTCCTTCCACCCGGCCCGCGTGCTGCTGCAGGACTTCACCGGCGTGCCCGCGGTGGTGGACCTGGCCGCCATGCGCGAGGCGCTCGCCGCCATGGGTGGCGACCCCGCGAAGATCAACCCGCGCAACCCGGCCGACCTGGTCATCGACCACTCGTTCCAGGTGGACGTGTTCGGCACCTCGGACGCGTTCCGCGCCAACGCCGAGCTCGAGTTCGACCGCAACAAGGAGCGCTACGCGTTCCTGCGTTGGGGTCAGAACGCGTTCAAGAACTTCCGCGTGGTGCCGCCCGACGTGGGCATCTGCCACCAGGTGAACCTGGAGTACCTGGCCCAGGTGGCCTTCCGTCAGGGCAACGTGGTGTGCCCCGACACGCTGGTGGGCACCGACAGCCACACCACCATGATCAACGGCCTGGGCGTGGTGGGCTGGGGCGTGGGCGGCATCGAGGCCGAGGCGGCGCTGCTCGGCCAGCCCATCACCATGCTGATTCCGCAGGTGGTGGGCTTCAAGCTGTCCGGCAAGCTGCCGGCGGGCGCCACCGCGACGGACCTGGTGCTCACCGTCACGCAGATGCTCCGCAAGAAGGGCGTGGTGGGCAAGTTCGTCGAGTTCTACGGCAACGGTCTCAAGAGCCTGTCGCTGCCGGACCGCGCCACCATCGCCAACATGGCGCCCGAGTACGGCGCCACCATCGGCTTCTTCCCGGTGGACGAGGAGAGCCTCAACTACCTGCGCTTCACCGGCCGCCCGCCGGAGCTCGTCGCGCTCGCCGAGGCCTATTACAAGGAGCAGGGCCTCTTCCACACCGAGAGCACGCCGGACCCGGTCTTCAGCGACACGCTGGAGCTGGACCTGGCCACGGTGGTGCCGAGCCTCGCCGGCCCCAAGCGCCCGCAGGACCGCGTGCCCCTCAAGGACATGAAGGCCGGCTACGAGAAGTCGCTGGTGGAGATGCTCTCCGCGGGCAAGAGCAAGGGCGAGGACGACGAGGGCGGCGGCAAGGCCAAGGCCCCCGCGGCCCCGGTGCCTCCCGAGCGCCTCAAGCAGACCGTCACCGTCAAGCAGGGCAACCAGAGCTACGAGCTGGGCCACGGCGCCGTCGTCATCGCCTCCATCACCTCGTGCACCAACACCTCCAACCCGGCGGTGCTGCTGGGCGCGGGCCTGCTGGCCAAGAAGGCCGTGGAGCGCGGCATCAACGTGAAGCCCTGGGTGAAGACGAGCCTGGCCCCGGGCAGCCGCGTGGTGACGGACTACCTCAAGGAGGCCGGCCTCATGCCCTACCTGGAGGCGCTCGGCTTCCACATCGTGGGCTACGGCTGCGCCACCTGCATCGGCAACTCGGGCCCGCTGCCGGACCCGGTGGCCGAGGCCGTCACCACGGGCGACCTCGTGGTGGCCGCGGTGCTCAGCGGCAACCGCAACTTCGAGGGCCGCATCAACCCGCACGTGCGCATGAACTACCTGGCCTCGCCGCCGCTGGTGGTGGCGTACGCCCTGGCCGGTGAGGTGGGCAAGGACCTGGACACCGAGCCGCTCGGCACCGACCGCAACGGCGCCCCGGTGTTCCTCAAGGACATCTGGCCCTCCGCCGAGGAGATCCGCGGCTTCATCAACTCCGCGGTGAAGCCCGAGCAGTTCCGCAGCCAGTACTCGCGCGCCATGGAGGGCGACCAGCTCTGGCAGCAGCTCCAGTCCGGTGGCGGCAACACGTTCAAGTGGGACCCCAAGTCCACCTACGTGCGCAAGCCGACCTTCCTGGAGAACATCCCCGCCGAGCCCAAGCCGCTCTCGGACATCAAGGGCGCCCAGGTGCTCGCGGTGCTGGGCGACTCGGTGACGACGGACCACATCTCGCCCGCGGGCAACATCGCCAAGACGAGCCCGGCCGCCAAGTACCTCATGGAGCAGGGCGTGGAGCCCAAGGACTTCAACTCCTACGGCGCGCGCCGCGGCAACCACGAGGTGATGGTGCGCGGCACCTTCGCCAACATCCGCCTGAAGAACCTGCTGGTGCCGGGCGTGGAGGGCGGTGTCACCGTCCACATCCCCACCCGCGAGCGGATGAGCATCTACGACGCCTCCATGAAGTACCAGCAGGCGGGCACTCCGCTGGTGGTGCTCGCGGGCGCCGAGTACGGCACGGGCTCCAGCCGTGACTGGGCCGCCAAGGGCACGGCGATGCTCGGCATCAAGGCTGTCATCGCCAAGAGCTTCGAGCGCATCCACCGCTCGAACCTCATCGGCATGGGCGTGCTGCCGCTGCAGTTCGAGGCGGGCCAGGACGCGCAGAGCCTGGGCCTGACCGGCCACGAGTCGTTCGAGATCGTCGGCATCGCGGAGAACCTGGCGCCGCAGAAGAAGCTCACCGTGAAGGCCACGGGCGAGGGCGGCTCCAAGGAGTTCACCGTGCTGTGCCGCATCGACACGCCGAATGAGCTCGACTACTACCGGCATGGCGGCATCCTGCTGTACGTGATGCGCCAGCTGGCCAAGGCGTAGTCCACGTCAAGAAAATCGGGAGGAGCCGCCCCCCAGCAGCTCCTCCCGACCCATCCCCACCCAACCCCGTCCGTCCTCCCCCACCGCCTTGCCGGAGTGGGGTAGAGCATCCCACGTGCCAGCGGGGCCCGGCGGAAAGGGCGTGTGATTTCGCGGTCTTATCGAGCCGTGGCAGGGTGCATCGGCGGGGAGCCGGTAAGACTGACAGAGCTCCTCCGCCGCGTGTCGGCCCGCTGTCGGGGCGGACCGCCTTCACCACCGCCGAGGTTCGATGGTTCCACCAGCGGGCGGGCAGGCGGGCGCTCCCACATGCCTGGCACCTCCCCACCGGGTCTGCTTTGGAACGTTCTTGTGCCTGAGCAGCGCCCCAAACCCGTTGTAATATGGGGAGGCGCGGCGCCGCTCTCCGAGCTCGAGGCCGCTGGAAAGCGAGCATGAGTACCGAGTCGGCACCAAGCAGTGATCGCACCTACGATGCGGAGCAGGATCTGCAGCACCGGTTGAGCCTGGCGACCCCGGAGCACACCACGCGCGGCTTCCTGTTCACCTCCACGTTGAGGGTGGTGCGCGACCTCGGCGAGAGCGAGGCCGTGGTGCGGCGTTGCATGGCCGCGAGCGGGGAGAAGTCCTTCGCGGAGTTCTTCAACTACCCCACGCGCTCCCTGCTGTTGTTGCTCGCCGCCGCGGCCCAGGCGCTGAGCGGCAGGTTCGGCGGCTTCGGCGAGGCCCTGCGGCAGATCGGCTTCAAGGCCGGGGAGAGCTACATGGAGACCCCGGTCGGGCGGACGGCGATGCAGCAGGCCGGAGGGCCTCCCCAGCAGATCATGGGCACCCTGCAGACGCTCTACTGGGTGTTGACGAGCTACGGAAAGCCCGAGGTGACCTGGACCGGGCCCAAGAGTGGCGTCCTCGCCATCCAGCGCACCCTCATGCCGCTCGCCTACCACGAGGGTGCGGCGGTCTCGATGGCGACGAAGCTGGGCATGCGGGGCGTGAAGGTGCGCGCGCGCAAGACGGGCGAGCTCAGCATCGAGCTGGAGTTCTGCTGGTGAGCCGGACGAAGGTCCGGGCGCCTCACGCCTCCTTCAGCCGGGCCCACGCCGCCCGGTAGCGGGCCAGCCGCTCGGCGTCCTTCGCGGTGACGGCCGGCAGCCGGCGCACGTCCATGTTGTCCTCCAGGTCCGCCAGCTTCACCCGGCGCGCGAGCGCGTGGGGGCGGACGCGTTCGATGAAGGACTCGTACGTCTCGCCCTCTCGCTTCGTCAGGTGTTCCAGCGCGCCCAGCACCTCCTCCGGGTAGCCGAGCCCGCGCAGCCGCTCCAGTGTGTAGGGCGAGTCCTCCACCACGTCGTGCAGGACGGCCACCATCCGCTCCAGCTCCCCATCCAGGCGCAGCATCACCCGCAGGGGGTGGAGGATGTACGTCTGTCCGGCCTTGTCCCGCTGGCCCCGGTGGGCCTCCACGGCCAGGGCGATCGCGTCTTCGAGGGTGGGCACGGAGTGGGCTCCTTTCACCAGAGGCCCTTCTTGCTGCGCTGGGCCTTCTTCTCGCCTTCCCGCTTCTTGGTCTCCAGACGGCGCCGCTGCGAGCCCTTGGTGGGCTTCGTCTTGTGGCGCTTCTTGGGCACGTAGGTGAGCGCCTGGAGTCCCTCGCGCAGGCGCTCGAGGGCGGCGCCCTTGTTCTGCACCTGGCTGCGGCGCTCGGTGCCCGTGACGGACAGGCCGGTGGGGGGATGGGTCAGACGTACCCCACTGGCGGTGGTGTTGCGGTGCTGGCCGCCCGGGCCGGAGGCGATGAAGTACTCGACCTCGCAGGCCTTGAGCAGGGCTTCATCGTCCAGGGCGAGGGCCTCCAGAGCGGCCTGGCGGCGGGAAGGATCGACATTCATGGAAGCGTCAACCTAGTAACACTCCGGCATACCCGCGAGTCGGATGTCATCCGATTGAATCTACACTGCATTTATTTACATATACGGTGCTCATGGGTTAACAGGCCGGGTCTGGATACCCGGAAAAACCCTCCCAAGGGAACGAAGAGGAACGCACATGATGGGGAGTACCGTGTCGAGGAGCCTGGGAGTCACGCTCCTGCTGCTCGTGACCTCGCTGTTTGCCGCGTGTGACGCGGGCGGAGAGGGCGATGAGCGGACGCTGGCCTCGCAGCGCGCTCCCGCCATCATCGTGCAGGGCCGGCCGTACCGGTTGGCCGGTGGGTCGGGTCATTCCCTGTTCGTGACGCCGGCGGACACGGTGTGGAGCTGGGGCATCAACAGCCAGGGCCAGCTCGGGGACGGCACCACCGCCCAGCGGCTGAGCCCGGTGCAGGTGCAGGGGCTCACGGGCATCACGGCCGTGGCCGCGGGCAACACGCACTCGCTGGCGCTGAAGGCGGATGGCACGGTGTGGGCCTGGGGTGGCAACGGCGAGGGGCAGCTCGGGGATGGCACCACCAGCCAGCGGCTGACTCCCGTGCAGGTGCCGGGGCTGACGAGCGTGAAGGCCATCGCCGCGGGCAACACGTACTCGCTGGCGCTGAAGGCGGATGGCACGGTGTGGGCCTGGGGCGCCAACGACGCCAGCCAGCTCGGGGATGGCACCACCACCTCGAGCGTCTCACCCGTGCAGGTGCTGGGGCTGGCGGACGTGAAGGCCATCGCCGCGGGTGACTCCCATGGCCTGGCCCTGCTCCAGGACGGCACCGTGTGGGGCTGGGGCAGCAACTACTTCGGCCAGCTCGGCGATGACACCGCCGCCACGCATGCCAGGGCGGTGCGGATCTCCGGCCTCACGGGCATCAGCGCCATCGCTGGCGGGTGGGCCCACAGCCTGGCGGTGGACGCCAACGGCGTGGTGTGGGCCTGGGGTGACAACACGTACGGCCAGCTTGGCAACGAGGGCGCCGCCCCGTCCACCACGCCGACGCGGGTCCTCGGCCTCTCGAACATCACGGCCCTCGCCAGTGGCTCCTACCACTCCCTCGCCCGGCGCATCGACGGCACGGTGTGGGCCTGGGGCGACAACAGCCTGGGGCAGGTGAGCGCGGCGGGGGCCAGCGTGCAGCGCGTCGCCATCCGGGTGCCCGAGCTCCTGGACGTGCAGGCCATCGCCTGCGGCAACTCCTATTCGCTGCTCGCGCTGGGCGACAACACCGTGCGGGGCTGGGGCCTCAACAACTCCGGCCAGCTCGGCAATGGCAGCGCCAGCTGGCGCCCCCTTCCGGGTCAGGTGCAGGGCCTCTCCGGCGTGGCGCAGATCGCCTCCGGAGAGCTGCATGCCCTCGCCGTACGCGGGTCGGACGGCACGGTGTGGACCTGGGGCCAGAACGACTATGGCCAGCTGGGCGATGGCACCCTCACCCTGCGCGCCCTGCCGGTGCAGGTGCCGGGGCTGACGTCCGTGCGGGCCCTCGCCGCGGCCACCTACCACTCGCTGGCGGTGAAGAGCGACGGCACGGTGTGGGCCTGGGGCGACAACATCCATGGCGAGCTGGGCGATGGGACGAACGTCCAGCGGACGAGCCCGGTGCGGGTGACGGGCCTCACGGGCGTCTCGGCCGTGGCGGCGGGCACCTACCACTCGCTGGCGTTGAAGAGCGACGGCACGGTGTGGGCCTGGGGCTACGACAACTATGGACAGCTCGGGGATGGAGCCTTCTCCGGCAACCCGCGCACCACCGCGGTGCAGGTGCGGGGCCTCACGGGCGTCGTGGCCGTGGCGGCGGGCACCTACCACTCGCTGGCGTTGAAGAGCGACGGCACGGTGTGGGTCTGGGGCTACAACGGCACGGGCCAGCTCGGCGATGGCACCAACGTCTCGAGCAACCTCCCCGTGCAGTTGAAGGGGCTGTCGGGCGTGAGGTCCATCGCGGCGGGGGCCTACCACTCGGTGGTGGTGAAGGACGATGGCTCGGCGTGGTCCTGGGGAGACAACACGTACGGCCAGCTCGGAGATGGGAGCACCCAGACGCAATACACGCCGGTCCAGGTCGCGGTCGTCACGGAGGGCATGTCCGTCTCCTGCCGGGGCAACCACGTGGTGGTGCGGCGCACCGACGGCACGCTCTGGGCGTGGGGACGCAATGGCCAGGGACAGCTCGGTACGGGCAACAGCACCTCCGTGAACGTGGCGGTGCCGGTGCCGAGCTTCTCGCGCATCGCGGCCATCGCGGTGGGGGCCCGCTCCTCGCTGGCGTTGCGGACCGATGGCACGGTGTGGGCCTGGGGCGACAGCACCTATGGCCAGCTGGGCAATGGCGTCACCAGCTCCGTCTTCTTCCCCGTGCGGACGAGGGGCAACCCGCGCTTCTCCCTGCTCGCCTCGGGCGACCACCACTCCCTGCTCGTGCGCGACGACAACGCCGTGTGGGGCTGGGGGAACAATGGCAAGGGGCAGCTGGGTACCGGCAATACCCTCCACCGGACCTCGCCCACCCGGGTCCGGGGCCTCACGTGTGTCGTGGCCGTGTCGGGTGGCGCCGCCTACACCCTGGCGCTGCGCTGCGATGGCACGGTGTGGGCGTGGGGTGACAACACCCATGGCCAGCTCGGGGTGGGCTCCCAGTCCTCGCGCACCACCCCCGTGCAGGTGCAGGGGCTCTCGAATGTCGTGAGCTTCTCGGCGGGTTCCTCCCATGCGCTGGCGGTGCGCTCCGACGGCACGGTGTGGGCCTGGGGGCTCAACGACAGTGGGCAGCTCGGGGATGGCACCACGCTCTGGCGCAACACCCCGGTGCAGGTGCGGGGCTTGCTGGACGTCATGGCCGTCTCGGCTGGCGCCGCCCACTCGCTGGCGGTGAAGAGCGACGGCACGGTGTGGGCCTGGGGACGCAACACCTCCGGGCAGCTCGGCGATGGCACCACCACCTCGCGCGGCCTGCCGGTGCTCGTGCCGGAGCTCGCGGGCGCCACGGCCATCTCCGCGGGTGACTCCCACTCGCTGGCGCTGACGGGTGACGGCTCCGTGTGGGGCTGGGGTGACAACACCTCCGGCCAGCTCGGCACGGGCTCCACCGACTCGAGCTACCTCCCGGTGCGGGCGCTGGAGCTCTCGAAAGTCACGGCCATCGCGACCCACCACTCGCACTCCCTGGCCCTGCTGGCGGATGGCTCCTTGTGGAGCTGGGGCGGCAATGACTTCGGGCAGCTCGGGGATGGCACCTCCCATCCGCGCTTCCTGCCCACGCAGGTGCCGGGAGTCTCGGACGTCGTGGCCATCGCCGCCGGCTACCAGCACACCCTGGCGCAGTCCCGGGACGGGACGCTCCTGACGTGGGGCAGCAACGAGTATGGGCAACTGGCGGAGGCGTCCACGAGCTTCCGAGGGAGCCCGGAGCTCATCTCCGGGCTGACGGATGGGACGGCCCTCGCGGCCGGCGCCCACCACGCCTTGGTGCTGCACGCGGACGGCACCGTGTCGGCCTGGGGCCTGAACATCAATGGCCAGAGTTCCAAGCCGGGGTGGGTGGAGGGGCTGACGGACGTCACCGCCATCGCCGCCGGTGCCTCCCACAATCTGGCCCTGCGCTCGGATGGCACGGTGTGGGCCTGGGGTCTGAACGAGCAGGGCCAGCTTGGCGACGGGACGCGCTTGGACCGGTCCGTGCCGGTCCAGGTGCTCGAGCTGAGTGACGTGAAGGCCATCGCCGCCGGCGCCGCCCACTCGCTGGCGCTGCGGAGTGACGGCACGGTGTGGGCCTGGGGCGGCAACACCTCCGGGCAGCTCGGCGATGGCACCACGGCCGGGAGCCTCGTTCCGGTGCGGGTGGTGGAGCTGGCGGGCATCGTGGGTGTCGCCGCGGGAGACGCCCACTCCCTGGCCCTGCGCGAGGACCGGACGGTATGGGCCTGGGGCGGCAACGACTTCGGGCAGCTCGGGGAGGGCACCACCCAGATGCAGCTCCTGCCGGTGCAGGTGGTCGGGCCGTCGGACGTCCAGGCCATCGTCGCGGGAGCGGCCCACTCCCTGGCCCTGGATGGCGCCGGCTCGGTGTGGGCCTGGGGCTCCAATGCGAGCGGCCAGCTCGGAGATGGCACCACCGTGCCGCAGCCGTTGCCGGTACGGTTGGAGACGGTGACGAGCCTCCAGGGCATCGCCTCCGGGGCGAATCACTCCGTGGGCCTGCTCCCCGATGGAGGGCTCGCCACCTGGGGAAGCAATGCGCACGGCGAGCTCGGGGATGGCACCAACGACGCGCGCCCCCAGCCCGCCGGGGTGGTGGGGCTCGCGGACGTGACGCGAGTCGCCGCGGGCCATGCCTTCACGCTGGCCCTGAGGTCCGACGGCTCCGTGGCCAGCTGGGGCGGCAATCTGTACGGCACGCTGGGCAATGGCGTGATGTCCCAGCGTCTCACGCCGGGCGCCGTCCAGTTCTGAGTGAGGTGGCGCGCGGTGCGCCTCCTCACCTCGCGAACCGCTTCCGGAGGGGCTTCTCCTCCTGGAGCAGGAGGCGCACGAGCCGCTGGCCGAACGTCAGCAGGACGATGCCCATCAGTATCTGGCCGCCGAGGATGATGCGGTTGACGTCCACCGCCGGCATCCAGCGCACCTTGCCCTTGCTCAGGACGAAGGCGCCGGCCGGACGGGCCCGCAAGCCGAAGCCGCTGCCGTAACCCTTGCCCGTGCCCGCGGGAGTCTCCGCTCCCTCGGGGGCGGTGCCTTCTCCGCCACCTCCGCCGCCTCCTCCGCTCACCCAGGCGGCGGGAATCACCGTCACCTCGCCCTGCTGGATGGGTTCTCCGAAGACGCGCCGGACATTGAAGGCGTCGCGAGCCCTGTCGATGACATCATTGACGTCCATGTGGCTACCCCCTGTGTTCCGAGGACCTTCCCGGATGAGGTAGCCACCTGCGAAAGGGGTAGCACCGGGCGCCTGCTCGGAGGCGCCCCCGGCCCGCGCCCTTCTCCCGATGAGAGGCCATGCCTCTCATTCTGAGAGGGATATGAGGGCACAATCCGGTGGAGGTCAGTAGTTCCAGGGGTTTACATGTTGGCAGGGGGATTGCTCTAGGGAAGGGGTGTAGAGGCACCCTTCCTGGAGACGACTCCAATGTCCATCGAGACCTGGCGGATCGACACCACCCACTCCTCCATCGGCTTCACCGTGCGGCACATGGTGGTGGCCCGCGTGCACGGCCGCTTCACCCGGTACGAGGGCCGGCTGTTCGTGAACGGCGACGACCTCAGGAGCGCGCAGGCGGAGGTGAAGATCGAAGCGGCGAGCATCGACACGCAGCTGGAGGCGCGTGACACCCACCTGCGCTCGCCGGACTTCTTCGACGTGGCGGCCTTCAAGCGCGTCATCTTCCGCAGCCGGCGCGTGGTGGCGGTGGGCAAGGACCGCTACCAGGTGGTGGGAGACCTGACGATCAAGGACTTCACGCGCGAGGTGGTGTTGGACGCCGAGTTCCTCGGCCGCGTGACGGATCCGTTCGGCACCGAGCGCCTGGCCTTCAGCGCTCGCACGAGCATCGATCGCAAGGACTTCGGTCTGACGTGGAACAAGGCGCTGGAGACGGGCGGGGTGTTCGTGGGCGAGCGCATCGACATCGAGCTCGATGTGCAAGCAGTGAAGGCGGCCGCCTTGGAGAAGGCGGCGTGAAGCGGAGAGAGGCTGGCCGGCCGCTCAGCCGGCGCCAGGTGACTGGCGGGCTGGTGGCCGGCGTAACGGGCCTGATGGGAGGGACGCTGCTCACGCGCGGCGAATCGCTCCCGGGCCCTCGTGCATCGAAGAAAGTTGGAGAACAGGAGTACCCCATGATGATCGTTCGACCCTCTGAAGCGCGCGGACATGCGAACCACGGTTGGCTGGACAGCCACCACACCTTCTCGTTCGCGGACTACTACGACCCGGACCAGATGGGCTTCCGCTCCCTGCGAGTCATCAACGAGGACCGGGTGGCGCCGCGCAGCGGTTTCGGCACGCACCCGCACCGGGACATGGAGATCATCACCTACGTGCTCTCGGGGCAGATCGAGCACCGGGACAGCATGGGCACGCTCGGGCTGCTGCGCGCGGGCGAGCTGCAACGCATGACGGCGGGCACCGGCGTGCTGCACAGCGAGATGAACAAGAGCGGCGAGGAGCTGCACTTCCTGCAGATCTGGATCCTCCCCGAGCGCAAGGGCCTGACGCCGAGCTACGAGCAGAAGGCCTTCACGGAGCAGGAGCGCCAGGGCCGCTTCAGGCTGGTGGTGTCTCCGGAGGGGAAGGACGGCGCGCTGAAGGTGCACCAGGACATGCGGCTGTACAGCACGCTCCTGGGCAAGGGCGAGCAGACGGAGTACGCGCTGGCGCCGGGCCGGCATGCGTGGCTGCAGGTGGCGAGGGGCAAGGGCACGCTCAACGGCGTGGAGCTGAAGGCCGGGGATGGAGTGGCGGTGTCCGAGGAGTCGCGCCTGGTGCTCAGCGCCTCCGAGCCGCTCGAGGCGTTGCTGTTCGATCTGGCGTGAGTCAGCGAAAGACGGACAGGGCGGTCTCGTAGGTGCCCACGTGGGCCTCGAGGGTGGCGGAGATCGGCTTCGAATAGCCGCCACCCAGGGTGAGCACGAGGGGGAGGCCGCGATGCCAGGCGGCCTCCAGCACGAGCCGGTCGCGCTCCCTCATCCCCGCGTGGGTGAGGGAGAGCCGGCCGAGGGAGTCCCCGGCGAGAGGATCCACGCCGGCCTGGTAGAAGAGGATGTCGGCGCCCGCTGCCTCGAGCACCTCGGGCAGATGGGTGGCGAGCACCTCGAGGTAGGCGCGGTCATCGGTGCCATCGGGCAGACCGACATCGCGGCTGGAGCGCTGCTTGCGGAAGGGGAAGTTGTGCTCGCCGTGGATGGAGAAGGTGAAGACGGAGTCATCGCCCTCGAAGACGGCGGCGGTGCCGTTGCCCTGGTGCACGTCCAGGTCCACCACGACGGCGCGCTGGATGCGGCGCCGGGCCTGGAGGACGCGGATGGCCACGGCGATGTCGTTGAAGACGCAGTAGCCCTCGCCATGGTCGGGGAAGGAGTGGTGGGTGCCCCCGGCGAGGTTGCCGGCGAGCCCGTCCTCGAGCGCGGCCAGGGCGGCGCCCACGGTGCCTCCCACGGAGGCGCGGGAGCGCACGAGCAGCTCCTCGGACCAGGGGAAACCCAGCCGGCGGATCTCCGCCTCGGAGAGGGTGCCCGTCCAGAGGGCATCGAGGTAGCGCGAGGTGTGGACGCGCTCCAGGTCCTCGCGAGCGATGGGCTCGGAGGGGCAGAGCCAGGAGGGGGCGAGGACGCCGCGCTCCAGGAGCAATTCATGGAGGAGCCGGTACTTCTCCATGGGGAAGCGGTGTCCGGGGGGGAGGGGGACGACGTACTGGTCGCAGTGGAAGACGCGCACGGGTGGGGACAGGCGTAGCGCCGGGGCGGGGCGGGTGCAACCGGAGGCGACAGACCCAAGCGGCGGCTCGTCCGTTACACCAGCGAGCGCGCGCTGGAATTTCGACCCGGTTTTCCTCTCCCCGGAGCCCCTGCCATGACCCTGAAGCCCTTCTCGCGCCCCGTTCTCGGGGCCGCGCTGGCCCTCCTCACGTTCGCGTCTCCCCTGGCCCTTGCCGAGGCCCCGCCGGTCCAACAGCAGCCCCAGTCGCAGCAGCAGCCACCGTCTCAGCAGCAGAAACAGGCGCGTCCGAGGATCGACGTGGTCTTCGTGCTGGACACGACGGGCTCGATGGGAGGGCTCATCGAGGGAGCGAAGCAGAAGATCTTCTCCATCGCGTCGCGGATCGCGCAGGGCAAGCCCACGCCCCAGGTGAGGGTGGGGCTGGTGGCGTACCGGGACGTGGGGGACGAGTACGTGACGAGGCGGTACGACCTCACGGAGGACCTGGACGGCATCTTCACGCACCTGCGGAAGCTGCAGGCGGATGGGGGAGGGGACACGCCGGAGCACGTGGGGCGGGGCCTGGGCGAGGCGGTGTCGAAGCTGTCGTGGGACCAGAACCGGGAGACGATGAAGCTCATCTTCCTGGTGGGGGACGCGCCGCCAGCGAATCGCCAGGACGAGTGGAACTTCAACCGCTGGGTGAAGAAGGCGGTGGAGAAGCACATCGTGGTGAACACGGTGCGCTGCGGAGCGGACGCGGAGACGGAGTCCAGCTGGAAGCTCGCGGCGAGGCTGACGGACGGCAGGTACGAGTCGCTGGAGCAGTCGGGCGGGATGGTGGCGGTGGTGACGCCGTACGACGCGGAGCTGGCGAAGGTGAACGCGGAGCTGGCGCGCAAGACGATGTACGCGGGGAAGAAGGAGGCGCAGCTGGCGAACCGGGCCCGAGCGGAGCAGATGGCGGAGCTGGCGCCGGAAGCGGCGGCCGAGCGCATCCAGTTCCTGAAGACGACGCGAGGGGCGGGGAAGGCGCCGTCCGCGCCGGCGCCGTCCGCGGCGCCGGTGACGGTGGGAGGGGCGGTGGACCTGGCGTCCCAACCGGAGGCGCTGGCGAGCGTGAAGGACGACGAGCTGCCGCAGGAGCTGCGGGGGCTGGACGCGAAGGCGCGCGAGGTGAAGGTGAAGCAGCTGGCCGAGGAGCGGAAGTCGCTGGAGGAGAAGGCGACGAAGCTGGCGGCGGAGCGTGACGCCTGGAGGGCGAAGAACGTGGCGGAGAAGGAAGACTCCTTCGACGCGAACGTGATGAAGGGCGTGAAGGAGAAGGCGGCGAAGTACGGCCTGTCCTACTGAGCCCTCCGCGCGTTGACAGCCGTGAGCCCTTCCAGGACGATGTCTGGGTGAATCATTCCGCGAGCATTCATCGAGCCCGGCGCCTGCCACGTGGGGTGCGCTGGGGCCTGCTGCTCTGCGTGCTCCCGCTCCTGGCGGGGTGCAACAAGAAGACCGAGACGACGCCGGACGAGCCCCCCACGCGGGCCGCCGAGCCCGCGCCTCGCCGCGAGCCGCTCCTGCTGGAGATCAACGGCTTCAACTACACCGACCTGTACATCGACAGCTTCGAGGTGAACGGACAGGGCGGGGGCAATCTGTTCGTCAGCTCTCCGGAGTCAGGGGGCGGCGGTGGCGTGTGTTGCGTGAGCTGGTCGCCGGAGGGCACGACGCCAGTGCGGCTGAAGATCACGTGGACGCGTGACCGCAAGCGCTGGTGCGAGAAGGAAGTCCTGCTCACGGGCCCCGCTCCCTCCAATCCCCGTCACCTCGGGGTTCATTTCTTCCCCGATGGACACATCGAAGCCGAGGTCACGGAGGACTACCCGGACCTGAAGCTTCGGATGGAGCGTGTGGATACGGCCCGGCGCAAGCCATCGGGTAACACCGTCGCCGACGAGCAAACCGCCAGGTGCCAGAATGAAGAATGATCCGCTCAAGCAGAAGCAACGGTTGATGCCAGACCTGCGCCAGTCCGCCTCGTTGTCGGATGTGCGGAGCGAGGGAACGGCGAAGGGCTCCGCCGAGAACACCGGCAAGGCGAAGAACACCGTGGTCCCCGCGCAGGTGGGTCACTGGGTCAGCTTCTTCTTCGACGGCACTGGCAACAACATGGAAGCGGACGTCCGCAATGACAAGCACAGCAACGTGGCTCGGCTGTTCCGCTTGCACCAGGACAATCCCGCTCAGGGCATCTTCCGTTATTACCTGCCCGGCATTGGCACGCTCTTCAGAGCCATCAACGACACCGGCGGAAAGATGGCCGCTGGCACCGGCGGCAAGGGCGAGGAGCGCCTGGATTGGGCGATGAATCTGCTGGAGGAGCGTTTCGCGAAGAGCAAGGGCGCGCTGCTCAACGTATCGCTGTTCGGCTTCTCGCGTGGAGCGGCGCTGGCGCGTGCTTTCGCTGTGCGTATCGCCGAGCGGTCCGAGCGCGGAAAGGATGGTGTCTGGCGCTTCTCGCACAAGGGCACCGGGTATCCGATCCGGATTTGCTTCATGGGGTTGTTCGACACCGTGGCCTCCGTGGGTGTGGCCATGGCCGCGAACAACGAGCCGGCCCGTGGCTTGACGGTGGGCTTGTTCGGCCTGGAGACGGCGATGAAGAATCGCAGCGGCTTCAGCAACGCGCTCGAGAACATCGCCTTTGGTGACGCGCCGGGGGCGGATCCAGCGGCGGGCATGGCCAACGGTCATATGGCCTGGGGAGATGACCTCCACATTCCCGAGATGGTGGTGGACTGCCTCCACCTGGTGGCTGCCCATGAGATCCGCAACTCCTTCCCGCTGGACAGCGTGCTCCAGGGCTTGCGCTACCCGAAGAACTGCCGAGAGATCGTCTTTCCCGGCGCTCACTCGGACGTCGGAGGTGGCTACCGCAAAGGGGAGGGGGCGCGAAGCCCGAGCTCCGGCTCACTCCTGAGCCTGATCCCCTTGTGGGAGATGCGTACCCAGGCGCTCAAGGCCGGAGTGCCGCTGTTGAAGACGATCGATTCCGAGGTCCAGAAGATGGACTTCGGAGAAGACCCCGCGAGCAAGAGCAGCTTCGAGACACTCAAGCGCCGGTACATCCACTACATGAAGGTCGCGGGCTGGGGAGGCAAGCCGCTGGGCAGCATGATGCTGTCGCACATGAAGCTCTACTACCAGTGGCGCTTCTTTGAGATCGCCAGAGACCAGAAGGCGCGTGCGGCGAAGCTCCCGACGAAGGACGCGGCCTTCATGAAGGACTTCGAGCCCAGGTGGGAGCAGGAGCGCGTCAAGCTGGAGGCCAGGACGAAGAAGCTGAAGGGCGAGACCGATGCGCACATGGCGAATGCCCTGGCGCTCAGCCGGAGCGCGGTGATTCCCAGCGTGAGTGAGAAGGCTCGGAACGAGGTGACGCTCGCCAGGCAGAAGCGGGAGGAGTTCCTCACCGCGCAGTCCCTGCTGGACGCGCAACCCAACTCGGACGGCTCGTTCGTTCGCAACTCGGACCTCTATGATGCGCAGCTCCTGGCGGACGCGCGCACTCTCCAGGCGGCGGTCAAGAAGGGAAGGACGAACCTGCGTCCGCACTACCGGGCGCTGCTCGATGCATACGAGGCCGAGCAACGCGGGCAGGGTCTGCGCGACCCGGAGATCATCGCGTTCTTCGACACCTACGTGCATGACTCCCTGGCGGGATTCGGTGGGGACGCGACCCTGCCTTCCGACCCTCGTGTCCTCTACATCGGTGGTGACGAGAAGCTGCGTTACGCCATGAACAAGCCCGGGGGGATGAATTTCCCGGCCTCCATGACGAGCTGAGCCAGCCGTCCACGGGGCTGCTACAAGGGGACTTCGTTCACCCGAGGCCCCGATGGACTTTTCCGCGCTAGCTCTTTCTCCGCCGCTGCTGCAGATCCTCGAGGAACTGGACTTCCGGACTGCCACGCCCATCCAGGCCCAGAGCATTCCGGTGTTGTTGCAGGGCCGGGATCTCGTCGGCCAGGCGAAGACGGGGAGCGGGAAGACGGCGGCCTTCGCGCTTCCGATTCTGCAGAAGATCCAGCTCCAGAGGCGGCGGCTTCAGGCACTCGTGCTCTGCCCGACGCGCGAGCTCTGTGCCCAGGTGGCCGGAGAGTTCCGGCGGCTGGGCCGGAGATTGCCCGGACTCCAGGTGCTCGTGCTCGCGGGAGGCCAGCCCGTCCGGCCCCAGGTGAACGCGCTCGAGAAGGGCGCGCACATCGCTGTCGGGACTCCTGGCCGCATCCTGGACCTGCTCCAACGGGAGGCACTCGAGACGCGTCAGCTCGCCACCGTGGTGCTCGACGAGGCCGATCGGATGCTCGACATGGGCTTCCGGGAGGACATGGAGCGCATCCTCGGGGAGACGCCGCCGACGCGGCAGACGGTGCTCTTCTCGGCCACGTTCCCTCCGGACATCGAGGCGATGAGCCGTGCCTTCCAGAAGGAGCCCGTGCGGGTGACGGTGGCGGAGGCCGACGCGGCGCCCGACATCCAACAGCTCAGCTACACGTGCGAGCCCGAGGAGAAGACGGCGCTCCTGCTGCGAATCCTGCGGCAGTACCAGCCGGCCTCGGCCATCGTGTTCTGCAACCTGAAGGCGACGGTCGTCGAGCTGACGCGGGCGCTGGTCGAGGCGGGGGTGGGGGCGGACGGTCTCCAGGGCGACATGGAGCAGATCGAACGCGATGACGTCATGGCGAAGTTCCGCAACCACAGCGTCCGGGTGCTCATCGCGACGGATGTGGCGGGCCGGGGCATCGACGTCGAGGCGCTCGATGCCGTCATCAACTTCGATCTGCCCTCACAGCCCGAGCCCTACGTGCACCGCATCGGCCGCACGGGGCGCGCGGGGAGAAGGGGGCTGGCCATCTCCATCGCCACCCCGCGAGACGAGCGCAAGATCGAGAGCATCGAGCTCGCCACCGGAGTGAAGCTGGAGCGCGCGAGCGTGGAGGCGCTGCCCCCAGCGGGTCCGGCGGGTGGCGTGTCACTGGAGGCGGCCTGGGAGACGCTCTTCATCTCCGCCGGACGCAAGGACAAGATGAGGCCGGGGGACATCCTGGGTGCCCTGACGGGAGAGGCCGGCGGACTGAGCGCCTCGGACATCGGGAAGATCGAGATCCACGATCGTCATGCCTACGTCGCCGTCTCCAAGCGCATCGCGCGCGTGGCGCTTCAGCGGCTGCGCGAGGGCCGCATCAAGGGGCGCAGATACCAGATCGAACGGGTGAGGTAGTGGACCGTCCGCGTTGCCCGTCGCTTCAGGTGTTGACGAACTCCTCCAGGCGCTTGCGATTGAGGGTCTGGTTCAAGAACGAGAAGTCATCGCCGTAATTGGAGAGCGAGAGGTCGCTCTGCTGGGCGAGCCATCGGGCGAGGTGTTCCTCGTCCTTGAACCGCCGCCATTCGCGGTCGCTGAATCCGTCCCAGAGCGAGGTGTAGACGAAGCTCCCGTCCTCGTCCTTGAACAGGCCCATGCCGCAGTAGTCGCGGTGGCTGAAGCCGAGCGATGCACCCGTCTTCAACCTTCGCGCCACGCTCCAGGCCAGCTCGGGGCCGAAGGGCTCGTCGCTCGGCGCCACGTTACGAAAGTAGGCCAGCCGCGAGTCCACCTGCCTCGCGGCAGCCTCCAGCGTCTCCAACTCCCGCAGGCTCTTGACCTCGGCCGCGCCCATCAGCGTCACCGACGAAGTCCGCGCGGTCAGGTCCACCTGGACGGTGAGCACGCTGTTTCCCGGGTGTTGCTGGAGGAGCTTCTCCGCGAGGGTGGCGAACGGCTCGAACCGGAACTGGAAGAAGCTCTCGGGCTGGCCATTGGCGCCCGTGGCGTACACGAGCGAGTCGAGCTGCTCGGTCTCTCCCGCCGCGATGCGGGTCATCTCCAGCGTGCCTTCCATGCACCGGTTCCGCTGGAGGAATTCCCCCAGGGCCCGGGCGATCTCCTCGCCGGCCGGTCCCGTGGGGAGGGCGGGGCGTTTCCTCGCATCGAGGTGCTCGCGCTGGCTGGTGAGCTTGTTCCGCTCCTCCGTCAGCTCGGCCAACCTGCGTTGCCGCCACGACTCGAACTCATCGCGTACGTTGCTCATCCCTGGACCTCACCCGAGGGGCCTTCCATCCGGGATAGGAAAGCACAAGGACTTCGGCCAGTTCCATCGGGACGGGGAGCGCTTGACGCATCCCACCTCGGGTGGGACGTTGGAAGACCGCCCCTGACAAGATGGCTACCGAATCCCACCCGACCCCGTTCGTCCTCGAGCGCAATCAGCGCCTGTCGCGTTCCCTGCTCTGGGGCTGCCAGCGGGCCTTCTTCGAGCACCAGGGCATCGAGGCCTGGCGCCAGGGCTTCGTCCCGAACTTCATCACCAGCAATCCCGTCATCGGCCAGGCCTATGCGCAGGTGGTGCTGGGCTGGATGCGGGACTGGTGCGAGGGCGCTCTGGCGGAGGGCGGCCGGTTCCTGGCGCCGGATCCACGCCAACCCTTCTACCTCATCGAGCTCGGGGCCGGAGCGGGGCGCTTCGCCTTCCACTTCCTGGAGGCCTTCCGCCGGCTGCGCGCGCGCTCCCAGCTCCGGGACGTGGCCTTCCAGTACGTGATGACGGACCTGCCGGAGCGCAACATCGAGTTCTGGCTGTCCCATCCACGCCTCCAGCCCTTCCTGGAGGAGGGCCTGCTGGATGTCGCCCGCTTCGATGCCGAGCGCGACGAGCAGCTCGTGCTCCGCCGCTCCGGCACCGTCCTGGCGCCGGGGTCGGTGGCCAATCCGCTCGCGCTGGTGGCCAACTACTTCTTCGACAGCATTCCGCAGGACGCCTTCTCCCTGCATGACGGCGTCCTCCACGAGTGCCTCGTCTCCGTCGCCTCGCCGCGGCCCGAGCCGGAGCTGGTCTCGCCGGACCTCCTGGAGCGGGCGGTGGTGTCCTTCGAGGACCACCCGGTGAAGGGTGACTGCTATGGAGACGCGGAGCTGGACGGCATCCTGGCGGACTACCAGCAGCGGCTGGACGACACGACGTTCCTGTTCCCCTCCTCCGCGCTGCGGTGCCTGCGGCGGCTGCAACGGCTCGCGGGGGACCGGCTGCTGCTGCTCTCCGGTGACAAGGGCCACGGCAGCGGGGACGAGCTGAGGGAGCGCTCGTCCGGGGTGAGCCTGGTGAAGCACGGGGGCGCCTTCTCGCTGATGGTGAACTACGACGCCATCGGCCAGTACTTCCGTCTCCGGAACGGACAGGTGCTGCGTCCCATCCATCGCCACGTGAGCCTGCACGTGGCGGCCTTCCTCCTGGGCCAGCCGCCGAGCGGCCATGGTGAGACGGAGCTGGCGTACGAGGAGGCCATCGAGAGATTCGGGCCGGACGACTACTCCACCCTCCTGAAGCGGCTCGCGAAGCACTACGAGGAGATGTCGCTGGAGGAACTCCTGGCCGCCCTGCGTTGGAGCGGCTGGGATTCCGGCATGCTGATGGACGTCTTCCCCGTGTTGATGGCGCAGGCCGAGTCCGCGGACGAGCCGCTGCGGCAGGAGGTGTGCTGGGCCATCCAGCAGGTATGGGAGACGGACTATCCGCTCGGCGGGGAGGAGGAGGACCTGGCCTTCCACCTGGGGATGCTGCTCTACGTGATGGACCGCCCCGAGCAGGCCCTGACGTTCTTCGAGCACTCGCTGCGGCTGTGCGACGAGGAGCCTGGCACGTACTTCAACCTGGGGATGTGCCATGTGCGCCTGCGGCAGGACGCACGGGCGTTGGAGTACTTCGAGCGGGCGCTGGCCCTGGCTCCCGACTTCGGCGAGGCCCGGGACATGCTCTCCCAGCTCAAGTCCCCGGACTGGCGCCAGGGACCGGAAGAAGACGAGGAGGCGGGCGGGGACTCCGGGGAGTGAGCCGGGGTCCCAGCCGGCCTCGAGCGGCTGTCAGAAGCTCGCCTGCACCAGCAACCGCCCCTCGACGACATTCTGCCTCGAGATGGGCGCGCCCTTCTTCAGCAGCGCCGTCTGGTCTGGCTGCTCCAGGAGGAGGTACGAGCCCACCGACTCCTCGAAGATGACCGGAGTGCCCAGCAGGATGGGCAGGTCCATGATGATCTTCGCGTTGAAGTCCTTGAAGTTGTAGGTCAGCGAAGGCGTCACTTCCTGGATGCCGCGCTTGCCGGTGATGGGCGCCTCACCCACGGCGAACCGCTCGTCGGGCCGGATGTACGCATACCGGAGCGCGACTTCCACGGGCTTCCACTGGTACGCCACCTGCGCCCGGCCGCCCGGGACGCGGAGGTCTCCATAGTCATTCTGGTAGACGCCGAAGTTGCCCTCCACCTCCGCCGAGAGGACGCCCGGGCCCGCGGGAGCGCGCATCGCGACGTCGGCACCGACCTGCCACAGCCTGCCCAGGTTGTAGGGCGCCTGGCCGACGAACGGGTTCCAGTTTCCGTTCAACAGGAGCGACTTCTCCGCGGGCTTGGTGTTGAACACCGTCGAGTGGCCCACCAGCGAGTCCTTCACGTAGAGCCCGTTCACGAAGAAGGCCACCTGGGCCTTGTCGGGGACGTCCTGGTTCATCCGCGTCGCGAAGACGTCCTCGCCGAGCCCGCCGTCGAAGCCCGCGCGCAGCACCACCATCGGGGTGCCGAGCGTCTGCGGCAGATACCGCTCGGGGATGTCCCTGCCTCCACCCGTGAAGATGCCGAGGCCCGCCACCGCGGGGCCCACCTGGGTGTAGAAGGCCGCGCCCACGTCCCGGCCCACCCGGAAGGCCATGTTCTGGATGGAGCGGTCCGCGAAGAGCAGCGAGCCCGAGTCCGTCAGCCGCTCACGGCTGTAGGGCACCCGGAACTGGCCCACCCTCACATAGGTGTTGTTGCCGAGGAAGCTCAGCGGAACATCCACATACATGTCCAGCAGACCCAGCGAGATTCCCGGGGTGGGGGCCTTGATCTCATCCTCGCCACCCATCGCGATCATCACCCGGTACCGCCACGCATCGACGTTGCCCGAGAGGCTGAGCCGGCCCTGCTTGAGGAACAGGTAGAGCCGCTCGTCGCTCCGGTGCCCGTCCTCGAGCTTCTGGCCGAAACCGAGGAGCTGCAGCCTGCCGCCCACGTCCATTCGCGCGTGCTCCGTCCGGAGGACTTCCGCGCCATGCGCAACGCCAGACGCTCCCATGAGCATCGCGGCGAGGGTTGCTACCAGGTTGCTGGTTTTCATGATGTCGTCCTTTGTCTTGACGTGCGGACGTCAGAGCAAGGTGTGAGCCAACGTGGCTCCCCAGGGAGGAAGGCGCTGGGGACATGCACCGTCTGCGCGGAGGCTGGCGTCCACGCAGGACTTGCGTCTCCGGCACGCGTGCGGGCCTCTCCCCTCGCTGTGTCCTGGCTTTCGCCGGTCGCGGCATGTGGATTGAAGAGAGGGTGGGGCGTACCCGAGCGGAGCCCCCATGCCCGACCGCATTCACCATCCGTGGAGTGCTCTCCGCCCCGCCGTCCCTTTCTGGGCGGCGCTCCTGCTCCTGGGGTTGCTGGGGCTGGTGCCGGCGGCCCGGGCCGAGGAGCCCGGGGGTGTGCGTCCCTTCGCGGAAGGTGAGGTGCTCGCCTACCAGGTCTCGCTGGGCCGGCACGGGCGGAGCGGGACGGGGTGGCTGCGAGTGGAGTCCACCCAACCGCTACGTGAAGAGCCGGTGGTGTTGCTGCGCTTCGACTTCAAGACCACGGTGGGGCCCGTGCAGGTGCGGCACCACTCGCGCTCGTGGCTGAGCGCTCGGCGCATGGCGGCGCTGCGCTACGAGGTGGACGAGCGCGTCCCCTTCCATTCGGTGCGCGAGCAGGTGGACATCTTCCCCGACGAGCAGCGCTGGGCAGGGCGGGACGAGCGGGGACGGAGCGCCTCGACGGAGCCACTGGACGAGCTGTCCTTTCTCTATGCGTTGCGCACGCTGCCGCTCGTTCCCGGGAGTGTCTCGCGGATGGATCGGCACTTCGATGCGCGGCGCAACCCGGTGGTGGTGCGCGTGTTGCGGCGTGAGGCGCTGCGCGTTCCGGCCGGGGAGTTCTCCACCGTCTTGGTGGAGATGGAGGTGCGCGACCCCAAGCGCTTCGGCGGCCGGGGCGTGTTGCGCCTGTACCTCACGGATGATGAACGCCGGCTACCGGTGCGCATCGAGTCGAAGGTGCCCGTCGCCGGGCAGCTGGTCCTCGAACTCGAGCCGCCCCCGCCGGAAACGGAAAGGAAGGTCGAGCCATGAAACGCCTTGTTCCTCTTCTGGTGACGCTCGCCTGGGCGGGTGCGGTCGCCGCGCAGCCCGGCATGGTCCTCCAACCCGGTGGCGAGCTGGCCATCGACGGCACGTCCACGGTGCGTGACTTCACGTGCAAGGCGCGGGGGGTGACGGCCCGGCTCACCCCTGGCGAGGCGGGTGGGGAGCTCGTGCTCGAACAGCTGGCGGGGGCTCTGAGCGAGGTGGTGTTGGAGGTTCCCGCCGGGCGGCTCGACTGCGCTAACGGAACGATGAACGAGCACATGTACAACGCGCTGCAGTCGCGGCAGCACCCCACCATCCGCTTCCAGATGAAGGGTTATGAGGTGGGGGCCGTGAAGGATGGCCAGGTGCCGCTGCGCATCCACGGCGAGCTGACACTGGCGGGGGTGACGAAGCCGGTCGACCTGGATGTCCGCGCCACGCAAACCCCGGAGGGCGGGTTGCGGGTCCGGGGCCGGTACACGCTCCGCATGCCCGACTGGGGAGTGCGCCCGCCCACCCTGATGCTGGGGACCTTGAAGGTGGGTGAGGCGGTGGTCATCCGCTTCGACTTCGCACTCCAGCGGCAGTAGGCGGAGCGAGGGCTACAGCGCGACGATGGGCCTCACTGCCTGGATGATGACCTGGTCACGCGGGATACCGTGCTCGTCGAGACGGACCTGGACGGGTTCGGTGGCCTCCACGTCGACGAGCCCTACCCGGATGTAGCCGTTCGTCTCGTCGTAGCCGAGCCGCCCGACGCCGGGCACGCCCATGGCGTGGCTGGCCGCGTCCTTCATCTCCTCGGAGGCACTTCCGCGTGGAGGACGGGCCCTCACGGCCATGCTGGCGGCCTCCTCTCCGAAGATGTCACGCAGTCTGGCCTCGGCGGCCTCACGCTGTTCGAGGTCGAAGAGGAAGACGATCCACTGGCCATTCTCGCGTGCGATGCCGCCGAAGGCCGGGACTTCCTGGGTGACGCGGAGGAAGCGCTGGGTGAGCGCGCTCTGCTCCGGTCCCTTATCGGGCTCGGGCGTGATGCAGCCGACGGACAGAACGAGGCACAGCAGGGCGATTCGGCTCGACATACGGGTTCTCTCCTCTCACGCGTGGGCGCGCAGGAAGTCCACGAGCGGCGGATTGACGCTCTCGGGATGGGTCATGTTGGGGGCATGCGCGGCACCCGGGACGGGGACGTAGCGCTTGCTGCCCGGGAGGGTCTTGTGGAGGTACTCACCTTCGGATGAAGGAATGCCGGCATCGGCGAGCCCGTGGAACACGATGGCGGGGCAGCGGATCTCGTTCAGCCGGGGCTGGATGTCGTCGCGCTCGATGAGGTTGTTCATGGCGGCGACGAAGTGGTTCTTGGGGACCTGGCGCCAGCGGTCGAGCCAGGGCGAGTAGAAGCGCTCGTCTCCGATGATGCCGCCCGCGAGGTTCTGGATGATGTTCTCCGTGGCACCTGGGGTGCCCCAAAGGTCCCGGACCTGCCGGTATCCGGCGCGGAGCTGCTCGTCATCGATGGTGCCACGGGTGCTCATGAGGACGAGGGCGCGGACGCGCTCGGGGTAGCGGATCGCGACGCGGAGGGCGCAGTAGCCGCCCTGGGACATGCCGCCGACGACGGCCCGCTGGATGCCGAGGTGGTCGAGCAGGGCGATGCAGTCCGCGGCCGAGTCGTAGAGGTTGAAGGGCTTGCCGTCCCAGCGGGTGCGGCCAAAGCCACGAGCGTCCCAGCGGATGACGCGGAACGCGGGGGCGAGCGCCTGCACCTGCGCGTCGAACATGCGGCCGTCCATGAGGAAGCCGTGGGCCAGGATGACGGCGGGACCGGAGCCGCCGGAGTCCTCGAAATAGATGCCTTGGTGGTTGAGCTCGGCGATGGGCATGCCGGTTTTCTACCATGGGGGAGGAGAGGGATCTCGGGTCGCTCAGTCACTCCCGCGTCACCGCGCGCAGGACGAGCTCCCGGCGCTGGTCGAGCAGCCGCAGGGACACGGGGAGCAGCGCGCGGTACAGCACGGCATTCACCGCCGCGCACAGGGCGATCATCGCCAGCGTCCGGCCATCGGGCCCGTTCTCGCCGGCGAACCGCAAGGCCCAGACGAAGGGGGCGCACCCCACGCTCGCCGCGCCGATGCCGAGCAGGGACGCGGTGAGGGGCAGCTTGTCCCGGCGCTTGAGGCTCGCGTGGAACTTCACCGGGAAGTACAGGGACAGGAAGTTGCCCGCCGCGAGCAACACGGGAATGACGGCCATCACGGCCGCCATGGCGCACAGGAAGTCCAGCGCCGAGCCCTTGCCGAAGTACACCCGGTAGAAGACACCCACCAGCAGCGCCATGGCTCCCGCCGCCAGGCCCTGCACCCGGTTCTTCGCCCGCAGCACGTCTCCCAGCTCCACGGGCGCGGCGATGAGCATGGCCAGCCCGTGCCCGTCATAGGCGAACGTGTTCTGCGAGAACGTGGACGCCATCACCACCGCGCCATAGATGCACAGTCCACCCATCAGCCACGCATCCACGCTCGCGCCCAGCAGGTACTCGAAGAGGGCCCGTCCCGAGGTCAGCTTCAGCAGGATGGCCAGCACGAAGGGCACCGCCGCGAGCAGCCGCGCGCGCGGGTTGCGCCACAGGTCCAGCGCCTCGCGCACCACCAGCGTGGTGTACCGCGTGCGTGTCCGGGCGAACGGATCGCTGTCCCCGGAGGCCTTCGCCGAGGCGCCGCCGCGGCCCACGTTGCGGTGGAAGCGCAGCAGCAGCGCGTAGGCGATGCCCAGCCCCAGCAGTGTGAAGAAGACCATGCCCACGCCGTTGGCCAGGGCGTTGCGCCGGTAGCCGTAGGTGAGCTCCAGCAGCGCGTCCCCGAAGAAGCCCGGAGGCACCCGCCCGAGGGCGATGGTGGCGTCGATGATGATGGCCATGTCCAGCTTGTCCACGCCTCCTTCGCCCATGGCGGTGGTCAGCCACGAGGTGTCGATGGGCGGGATGAAGGACGCGGCCGTGAGGAACACCAGGAAGCCGCCGCCGATGAGCTGCGCGCTGTGCTTCTCGCGCAGAACGTTGAGCACCAGGTGTAGCCCCACCCGGCTCCACGCCGCGTTCAGCAGCGCGAACAGCACGTAGAGCGCCACCGCGAACCACTTCACGCGCACCGGGTGCACCGAGGCGAAGCCGAGCGCCGCTCCCGTCAACGGTGCGTAGAAGACGAACGCGCGAGGCTCGAAGAGGCTCGCCACCGTGGAGGCGATGAGCAGCCGGAAGGGCGAGATGGGGAAGGGTGCGTAGCGGCTCAGCTCCGAGTGGTCGTCCACGCCCGCGCTCATCAGCGGCCAGGCCACCCAGACCGCCGACGTGACGAAGCACAGCAGGTTGAGGATGAAGAAGGGCCAGACGTCGTTCCGGGCGATGGTCGGCAGGCGCATCAGCCCGTAGAACGTCACCCCCAGGCCCCAGGCGGGAGCGCTCGACAGCAGGAATGCACCCACCGCCATCAGCCGGTTCCTGCCCGGCCCCTGGTTGAGCCCGATGTTCAACCGCAGGCCCCACAACAGCCACAGGTGCCGGAAGAAGCCCGGCGCGGCCGGCCGGTTCATGCCGCCCCCCGGCGCGCTTCCACCCCGGCGGGCGGGGCCTCTCCATAGAAGGACAGCTTCGCGTTGCGCGCGGCCGGCACGGAGATGAGCTTCTCGAAGACGGACTCCAGCGAGGGCGCGTCGTAGCGCTCCATCAGCTCCCGCACCGTCCCCTGGTCCAGCATCCTCCCGCCCCGGATGACGCCCGCGTGCGTGGCCAGCCGCTCCGCGATCTCCAGCACGTGCGTGGTGAGCAGCAGCGTCACCCCCCGCCGGCTCAGCTCGCGCAGCAGCTCGCGGATGACTCCCGCCGCCAGCACGTCGATGCCCTCGAAGGGCTCGTCCAGCAGCACCAGCTCCGGCGCGTGGATGAGCGCCGCGGCGATGGCCAGCCGCCTCCTCATGCCCTTGGAGTACTCGGCCACCAGCGCTCCCGCCTTGTACGTCAGCTCCGTGAGCTCGAGCAGCTCCGCCGCCCGCGCCGCCGCCTCGTCCCCGGACAGGCCGTACATCCTCCCGCAGAAGGTGAGGTACTGCCTCCCCGAGAGCCGCTCGAAGAGGCTCAGCTCCTCGGGCACCACGCCGATGTGGCGCTTCACCTCCAGCGGCTTCGCCACCGCGTCCACGCCCAGCAGGGAGATCCTCCCGGCGTCCGGCGCGTACACACCCGTGAGCAGTGCGATGGTGGTGGACTTGCCCGCTCCGTTGGGGCCGAGGAATGCGTAGAAGGCGCCCCGGGGAATGGTGAGCTCCATCCCGTTGAGCGCGGTGAAGTCGCCGAAGCGCTTCACGAGCCCGTGGGCGTCGACGGCCAGTTCAGGGGGGGTTGCGGACATGAGAGGGAGGGATCTCACCCGACTCCACCCTCCCTCTACAATCCCCCCGTTGTCCGAGGGCGAGCCTGGGGGGCCGTCCCTGGCGTAGGATGCGCCCAGGCCCCATTTTCGAGCACCTCATGGACTCCTCTTCTCGGACAAACGTGGATCGCGCCCGGCTCCTCATCACCTGCGCGGATCGCCCCGGTGTCGTCGCGGCCGTGTCTCAGCTCCTCTACGAGCAGGGCGCCAACGTGGTGGACTCGGATCAGCACACCGAGCCCGATGACCTGCGCTTCTTCATGCGGCTGGAGTTCGACCTCCCTGGACTCGAGGCGCGTCTCTCCTCACTGGCGAGCGCCTTCCAGCCGGTGGCCGAGCGCTTCGGGATGCAGTGGCAGCTCACCCCCGCCGCGCGCGTCAAGCGCATGGCCGTCTTCGTCTCCAAGCAGGATCACTGTCTTCAAGAGCTGCTGTGGTTGTTGAAGAAGGGCGAGCTGGCCGCCCACATCCCCCTCGTGGTGAGCAACCACCCGGATGCGCGCGAGGTGGTGGCCCCCTTCGGCGTCCCCCTGCACCACATCCCCGTCACCGCGGAGACCAAGGCCCAGGCCGAGGCCTCCACCCTGGAGCTGATGCGGGCCCAGGGCGTGGACCTCATCGTCCTCGCCCGCTACATGCAGATCCTCAGCGCGGACTTCATCTCGCGCTTCGGCAAGCCCATCATCAACATCCACCACAGCTTCCTGCCCGCCTTCATCGGCGCCAACCCGTATGCCCAGGCTCATGCCCGCGGTGTGAAGTTGATTGGCGCCACGGCCCACTACGTCACCGCCGAGCTCGACGCCGGTCCCATCATCGACCAGGACGTCCATCGGGTGGGGCATCGTGATGCGGTGGCGGATCTGGTCCGCATCGGACGCCGCGTCGAGCGCACCGTGCTCGCGCGCGCCGTCGCCTGGCATCTGGAGGACCGGGTGTTGCTACACGGGAACAAGACCGTCGTCTTCGCGTGAGACTCGCGGGTCTCAGTGCACCATCGCCACTTCCGGCGGGCCGATGATGCGCTGCACCGTCATCCTCACCTTGTCCAGATCCACCGGCTTGGAGATGTAGCCGGCCGCTCCCACCAGCTCCGCCTCCCACTCGAAGCCGTAGCCCGAGATGATGATGATCGGCAGCCCGCGCGCTCTCGGCATCTTCTTGAGCGCGTCCAGCAGCCCCCAGCCACTCATCACGGGCATCCGCAGATCCAACAGCACCGCCTGCGGAATGTCGCCCTCGAGCGTGTCCAGGGCCTCGCGCCCGTTGGCGGCCTGCTCCGTGCGGTAGCCCATCTCCTCTAGGGCATCGCAGATGAGCGTGCGGTGGCTCGCGTCGTCATCGACGACCAGGATGTAGGACATGGCGGGGCCTCGAAAGAGTCTTCCAACAACGAAGGCGGATTCTATGGGGAGCAACATGGGAATGCCCTCCCGGTTCCGGAAGGGGTGTGCCCGCTTTTCAACACCCTCCGAAAAGTTGGAGGGCATTCCGTCCCAGGATGCCCGCCTCCACTTCGTCCCCCAGCTTCAGGGCCAACAGCTGCTTCACCTCCCGGTCCCAGGCATAGGGCAGGTTGGGGAAGTCCGTGCCGTAGAGGATGCGTTCGGGGCGTACCTCCAGCAAGCGGCGGGGGAGGGGCATGGGGAAGTAGCCGGACAGCATCATGGTGGTGTCCAGCCAGAGGTTGTCGTGGCGCTCCAGCAGCCGCTCGTACGCGCCGAACTCGTCCGCCCCCAGGTGGGGCACGCACAGCTTGAGGCCTGGGTGGTCCTTCAACACCCGCTCCACGCGCTCGGCCGAGCAGAGGGCATGCACATCGCACTTGTAATGGGGGCTGGCGGGCTCGCGGCCCGCGTGCATCACCAGCGGCCGCCCGGCCCGCGCGCAGGCGGCGTACACCTCGTGCAGTTCGGGCGCGTCCGGGGCGAAGCACTGCACGTGGCAGTGCAGCTTCACGCCCTTGAGCCCCGCCTCGAAGGCCTCGGCCAGTATTTCCGCCGCGCCCTCTTCGCCCGGCAGCACGGTGGCCAGCCCCCACACCCTCGGCTCGGCCCGGGCCACCTCGGCCACGTAGGTGTTGAGGAAGCGCGCCATGCCCGGCTTGTGCGCGTAGTGGAGCGCCACCACCCGGCTCACCCCCCGCGACAGCAGGAAGGACACCACCCTCGGCGTGTGCAGCTTGTAGCGGATGGGCCAGCCGTACTGCTCGAACCAGCGCCACACCGCCTCGAAGACGGGGTCCGGGAAGAGGTGCACATGGGCATCCACCACGGGCGGCAGCCCCTCGGGCAACCGGGGTCCCTCCTCATCATCGAGGGCCGGCAGGGGCATCGGCGACTTGCCGTGCGCCAGCCAGCCGGAGGCGGGGCCCAGGCAGGCGGGGTACTCGTCGGGATGGGACATGCGCGGCGGAGCCTACTCCTTCTTCCGCTCCGGGCCCGTCTTCGGCTCGTCGTCCAGCCGCCGCAGATAGGTGTTCTGCGAGTAGCCAGCCCGCTCCAGGCGCTGGGTCTCGATGAGGTCGGCGACCTTCGTGCACACCTGGCTCAGCACACGGAGGGACTCGGCCAGCAGCTTCTCGGCCTGGTCCTGCGCGTCCGCGCGCTTGATGATGGTCCGATCGCGGCGGAACAACTGGGGCAACTTCATCCTGGTCAATCTAAGGGATGGCGTGCCCCCATGCCACCGGGACGACGAGGGCGGTCTCCGCGCCATCCACTCCACCGAGCGGCGCTCCGGGAGCGGCCGCACTCGCGCGTCCTCCGCGCGAGTGTTGGCCCGTTGACGCATCCAGACGACGCAAAGCGCCAGAAATCAACAACTTAACAGCCCAGCAAATTTACACGTTGGATCCGGCCCGGTCGTGGAGGGGTGTCGCGCCGAGGGAGAGCGTCCGGTAAACGACCAATATCAGGGGCCTTTCACGAATTTTCAGCTGGGGGGGTGACGAGCGGAAAATTTGTGCTTACAGTGCGTCCATTCACTTCAACTTCCCGACGATTCGTCGAAAGGGGGACTGCGCATGGCTTACGACGGCGAGCTGGTGAAAATGGCGAATGGCCGCTGGGCGCGGTTCCAGCGCTGCCAGGTGTACCGCCCGGGTGTGGAGGATGCGGGCGAGACGATGATGCTGATCGCCGTGGAGTTGGACGAGCGCTATCAGCTGTTGCTGGACGAGGTAGCGGACTCGCTGGCGCAGTACCGGCACCGGGGCATCCCGGTGCAGGCGAAGCTGGACGACGCGGCGCAGCGGCTGACGCTGCACCCCGAGGAGTCCAGCGCGCTTCACTAGTGTGTGGTCAGCGAGGCCGGTAGAAGCGCGCGGCGTTTTCACAAGCCACGCGCTTCACCACTCGCTCCGAGAGCTTCGCCTTGGCCAGCAGGTTGGCCACGCGCGCGAGCCCGAGGATGTCTCCGGCGCCATCGCCGGCATCCGAGTTGAGCACCAGCCGTTCACTGCCGAGCCGGCGAACCAGAGCGACAGCGCGTTCGGCCCGCAGTGCCTCGGGGTGCAGGGTCAATCCCGCCCAGTGTCCACAGCCGAGGATGTTGCGCACGGTGCGGCCGTTGGCGTGGTCCACCAGCACGCGCGAGGGCCGCACACCGGACTCGCGCAGCAGGGTGAGGATGCGCCGGGTGTGGCGCTCCTTGTCGTGGGCCGGGGTGTGCACCACCACCTTCAGCTTGAGCTGGCGCGCGAGCGCGAGCTGCTCGAGGAAGGCCTCCTCCTCCTCGATGCCGCCCGCGTGCAGTCCCGTTTCGCCCAGGGCCACCACGCGTCCGCCCTGGAAGTATTCGGGGAGGCTCGCGAGCACCTCGGACAGGCCGCGGCGGGGGATGCAGCGCGGGTGCACCCCCAGCGCCGCCCAGGCGCGGATGCCCAGCTTCTCCAACCGCGGGAGCTGCCGGTACATCAGGTCATCGAAGTGCTTGCGCAGCGCCTTGGGCGTGGGCTCGGGGAGGTGGTGGGCCATTACCAGCGCGCGCTCCACGCCGAAGAAGCGCATGGACTCGAGGTCCTGATCGCTCAGGGTCTCGGGGTGCAGGTGCGCGTCGAAGAGATGGAGGAGCGGCTCGGGCACGGGTGTTCTCGGTTCTGTCAGTCCTGGCCCAGGCCAGCGCCCTCGTTGCGCGGGTCGCTCGCCGGGTAGCGCAGGTTGGTCCGGGGATCGCTGTAGACGGCCTCGGCGTCACCCCAGGCCTCCTGCTTGCGAATCTTGTGGCCCTTGGCCTCCAGCGCCGCCTGCGTGGCGGGCTCCAGGCCCCAGCGGTCCACCCAGAGCTCGTCCGGGAGGTACTGGTGGTGCAGCCGGCCCGTCCCCACCGCGCGCGTCAGGTCCATGCCGTGGTCGACGAGGTTGCCGATGACCTGGATGACGGTGGTGGGGATGGTGGAGCCACCCGGGCTGCCCACCGCCAGCATCACCTTCTTCGGGTCCTCCTTGGAGAAGACGAGGGTGGGGGACATGGAGGACAGGGGCACCTTGCCCGGGGCGATGGCGTTGGCCTCGCCCGTCACCAGGCCGTAGGCGTTGGGTACGCCGGGCCGCGCGGCGAAGTCATCCATCTCGTCGTTGAGGAGCACGCCGGTGCCCTTGGCGACGAGGCACGAGCCGAAGGCGTAGTTCACCGTGGTGGTGAGGGCCACCGCGTTGCCGTCCTTGTCGATGACGGAGATGTGCGTGGTGTTCTTCTTCTCCGGCTGCGGGCTGGCCGGGTCGTACCAGGTGTCGCTCGGGTTCTTCAGCGTGGAGCCAGTGGAGCCCTCCATCGGCGCGAGCAGCGAGGCGCTCGGCGTGGCCTTCTTCGGGTCGATGCTCCCGGCCAGGTCCGCGACGTAGCCCGTGGAGGTGAGGCGCTCCATGGGAATCTTCACGAAGGCCGGGTCGCCCAGGTACTTCACCCGATCCACGTACACGCGGCGCACCGCCTCCACGTAGAGGTGGAGGTCCTCGGGGTTGCGGTAGTCCACGCCCTTGGGGCGCAGCCGCTCCATCGCGCCGAGCACCTGCACCACCGCCAGTCCACCCGCGCTCGGCGGCGGCATGGTGAGGATGCGGTGGCCGCGGTAGCTGCCCTCCAGCGGCTCATGGGTGCGCGTCTTGTAGCCCTTGAGGTCCTCCAGTGTGAGCAGGCCGCCGCCCGCCTTCACCGTGTCCACCATCGCCTGGGCCAGGGGGCCCGAGTAGAAGGCCTTGGCTCCATCCTTCGCGAGCGCCCCCAGCGTGCGGGCCAGCTCCGGCTGGCGCACGAGGTGGCCGACGGGCGGCACATCCAACTCGCCCTTCTCGTTTTTCGAGAGAAAGAGACGCGCGGCCTCCGGGTCCTGCCGCAGGCAGTCGCGCCGCAGGGTGGCCAGCGCCTGGTACTTGGGAGACACCCAGAAGCCGTTGCGGGCGGCCTCGATGGCGGGCTGGAGCACCACCGCGCGCGACAGCTTCCCGTGCTTCTCCAGCAGCTCCAGGTAGCCGGCCACCGCGCCGGGCACCGCCACGCTCAGCGCGCCGTCCGTGGACAGCCCTGGCACTACCTGGCCGTCCTTCAGGTACATGTCGCGCGTGGCCCCCTTGGGCGCAACCTCCCGGAAATCCAGCACCCGCGTCTGGCCCGCCTTCGCGTCATGCACCAGCGCGAAGCCTCCACCGCCCAGCCCTGAGTGGTAGGGCCCCACCACCGCCAGCGTGAAGGCCGCCGCCACGGACGCGTCCACCGCGTTGCCGCCCTTCTGCAGCATCCGCAGCGCGGCCTCGCTCGCCATCGGGTGGGCCGTGGCCACCGCTCCGCCCCGGTACGGCCTCGCCGCCCAGGCCGGCCCCACTGCCACCAGCAGCACCGCAAGCATCACGCCCCACCACATCCGGTGCGTTCGTATCTTTACCGTCTCCACGTGCAACGCCTCCATGTCGGGCCCGCAACTCGTGCTTCACACAGCGAGGGTTCTGGAGTATCCCGCCGCCGCCCGGACTCGCCACATAACGGTTTCGTCGCGACGAAGTGTCCGGCGGACGCCAGCACGCTCGGTCGGCGGTTTGACCGGCCCACGGGAGAGGGCATCCTGTGGAAGACGCTCGGCGACGCCGGGGGAAACATGAACGCCAACCTGACGACAGTGAAGACGCAGCCGAGTCCGCCGGAAGTTCCGGTGACGACGGTCTTCCTCAAGCCGACGTTCGGTATCACCGTGCTGAGCAACACGTTGTCCGTTTCCGTGAAGGCGCATGCGGAGGGGACTCGCCTCGCGCGCCCGTCGGCCCGCGGTTGACGTGCCGCGCTCGCGTCCCTAGTAATCGCCGCCATGACAGCTCCTCTGGCGGCGGTGGTGTTGTGCGCGGGCAAGGGCACGCGGATGAAGTCGGAGAAGGCCAAGGTCCTTCACCCCATCCTCGGCAAGCCCCTCTGTGCCTATCCCCTCATCCGGGCCCTGGAACTGGGTGCCTCCCCCGTGGTGCCGGTGGTGGGCCACCAGGCCGAGGAGGTGGAGCGCTCCATCCGCGCCCACTTCCCCACCGCGCCCCTGCGCTTCGCGCTCCAGAAGGAGCAGCGGGGCACGGCCGACGCGGTGCGCTCGGCCGAGAGCGCGCTGAAGGACTTCAACGGGCGCGTCTTCATCCTCTACGGTGACGTGCCGCTGGTGCGCCGCGAGACGCTCGAGGCGCTGGTGGCCGCGCACGACAAGAGCGGTGGCGTGCTGGCGATGGTGTCCACCCAGCCGCCGGATCCGACGGGCTACGGCCGCGTCATCCGCGAGCTGGGCAAGGTGGTGCGCATCGTCGAGCACAAGGACGCCACCCCCGAGCAGCGCCAGGTGCGCGAGTGCAACGCCGGTATCTACCTGGTGGAGTCGTCCTTCCTGTGGAAGGCGCTGGCCAACATCCGCAGCGCCAACGCGCAGGGTGAGTTCTACCTGACGGACCTGGTGGAACTGGCCGCGGCCCAGGGCCCGGTGGCCGCCATCGACGCCGACTTCGGCGAGACGGCCGGAGTGAACGACCGCGTGGAGCTGGCGGCGCGCGCCCGGGCGCTCCAGGAGCGCATCAACGTGGGTCACATGCGCAACGGCGTCACGCTGATGGACCCGGCCACCACCTACATCGAGGAGGGCGTGGCCATCGGGTCGGACACGGAGATTGGCCCCATGGTGACGCTGTCGGGTGCCACCGTGGTCGGCCGCAACGTCACCATCGGACAGGGCTGTGTCCTGCACGCCTCCTCGGTGGCCGACGGGACGAACATGAAGCCGTACACCGTGCTGGAGGAGGCGCGGGTGGGCGAGCGCTGCATCCTCGGCCCGTTCTCGCGGCTGCGGCCCGGGACGGACCTCGCCGAGGAGGTGCACCTGGGCAACTTCGTGGAGACGAAGAAGGCCCGCATCGGCCGCGGCTCCAAGGCCAACCACCTCGCCTACCTGGGCGACGCGAAGATCGGCTCCGGGGTGAATGTGGGTGCCGGTACCATCACCTGCAACTACGACGGCGTGAACAAGCACGTCACCGAGCTGGGCAACGGCGTCTTCATCGGCTCGGACTCGCAGCTGGTGGCCCCTGTGAAAGTCGGGGACGGTGCGTATGTCGGTGCGGGCACCACTGTGACGAAAGATGTGCCTCCTGGCAGCCTCGCTGTGTCACGGACGCCACAGGTCAACATGGAAGGCTGGGTGGAGAGGAAGAAGGCGCGCATGGCCAGGTCCGCGGAAGCAGGGGCTTCCAAGTCGGACAAGGCGTCCGCGGGGTAGTCGGCCCGCGATTTGCTTGTCTCCCGGGTGACAGGTGTCGCCCGGTGTGGGTGGAACTGCCCCCGGAATTTGCAAACGGGGGCTCGGGCGTGAGAGAGGACGGACAACATGTGCGGCATTGTTGGGTACGTTGGGGATAAGGAGTCGGCTCCCATTCTGGTCTCCGGGCTGAAGAAGCTGGAGTACCGCGGGTATGACTCCGCTGGCGTGGCGGTGGTGCACCGCAACACGCTCAATGTGGTTCGCGCCACGGGCAAGCTGAAGAACCTGGAGAACCGGGTCCAGGCCGATACGCCCCAGGGCAACATCGGCATCGGCCACACGCGGTGGGCCACGCACGGACGTCCCTCGGACGAGAACGCGCACCCGCACACCTACGGCGGCGTGGCGGTGGTGCACAACGGCATCATCGAGAACCACCTGGCCCTCAAGGAGGAGCTGCGCGCCAAGGGGCACCACTTCTCCTCGGAGACGGACTCCGAGGTCTTCGCCCACCTCATCTCCGATGAGCTCAAGCGGGGCGTGGATCTGCCGGACGCGGTGCGCACGGCCATCGCCCAGGTGAAGGGCACCTACGCCCTGGCGGTGGTGACCACGAGCGACCCGAACCGGATCGTCTGCACCAAGGACTCCTCGCCCATGGTGCTCGGCCTGGGCCAGGGACAGAACTTCGTGGCCAGCGACGTGCCGGCGCTGCTCGAGCACACGCGCGACTTCGTCTACATGGAGGAGGGTGACCTGGCCGTCGTCACCGCCGCCAGCGTGGACATCTACAACCGCGCCGGCAACAAGGTGAACCGGCCCACCCGCCGCATCGACTGGACGCCGATGATGGCGGAGAAGGGCGGCCACAAGCACTTCATGCACAAGGAGATTCTCGAGCAGCCTCGCGCCGTGGCGGACACGCTGCGCGGCCGCATGCTCCTCTCCGAGGGCGATGTGCACTTCGAGGGCTGGAACCTGAGCGCCGAGAAGGTCCGGGCGCTCACCAAGGTGACGATCCTCGCCTGCGGCACCTCGTGGCACTCGGGCATCGTCGGCAAGGCGATGATCGAGTCGCTGGCGCGCATCCCCGTGGAAGTGGAGCTGGCCAGCGAGTTCCGCTACCGCGATCCCATCGTGGAGCCCACGCACCTGGCCATCGCCATCAGCCAGTCCGGCGAGACGGCGGACACGCTGGCGGCCTTCAAGGAGGCCAAGGCGCGCGGCGCGACGGCGCTCGCCCTGTGCAACGTCATCGGCAGCGCCATGACGCGTGAGGCGGACATCACCATCCTCACCAACGCGGGCCCGGAGATCGGCGTGGCCTCCACCAAGGCCTTCACCACGCAGTTGGTGGGCCTCTACCTGCTCGCGGTGAAGCTGGGCCGCATGCGTGGCACCCTCACCGTCAAGGCGGCCCAGGAGCACCTGACCGCGCTCACCGAGGTGCCCAAGATGATCGAGGACGTGCTCAAGTGCGAGCCCTCGGTCAAGCGCGTGGCGCGCGAGTTCATGGGCGCCCAGGACTTCCTCTTCCTCGGCCGTGGCCCCATGCACCCGGTGGCGCTCGAGGGCGCGCTCAAGCTCAAGGAGATCTCCTACATCCACGCCGAGGGCTACGCCGGCGGCGAGATGAAGCACGGCCCCATCGCGCTCATCGACGAGAAGATGCCGGTGGTGATCATCGCCCCCAAGCAGCCGCACGTCGCCTACGAGAAGATCATCGGCAACATCGAGGAGGTGCGGGCGCGCGGTGGCAAGGTCATCGCCATCATCGACGAGGATGACACGCACGTGGCCACGCTCGCCGACCACATCATCCGGATTCCCGCCGCCAGCGCGCTGCTCGCGCCGGTGGTGGCCACCATCCCGATGCAGCTCCTCTCCTACCACGTGGCGGATCTGCGCGGGAACGACGTGGACCAGCCGCGCAACCTCGCCAAGAGCGTGACGGTCGAGTAGTCCGCCGCGCCCGGACCGGAGCCCGGTCCTCACCAACGCCCGGGGACGCCTTTCGAGGCCCCCGGGCGTTGTCGTTTCCACCGCCAGGCTTCAGCGGCCGAACTGGATGACGTAGAGGGGGCCTTCGCCGGTGACGGCGATTTCTCCCTTCTTGTTCACCGAGGAGTCCGTCGCGTTCGGGAACTCGTTGAAGCCGCGCGACCAGTCCTCACGGCCGTTGCTCAGGAGGTACCGGGCGATGAACAGCCTCGCGTCGGGTTGGGCCTCCTCGGAACCCGCGACGAGCACCCCGCCGCGGTTATCGATGTCGACGGAGACGAGCAGACCCGGCGTCTGCCGGGCCCAGCGCTCGTTGCCACCTCCCGTGAAGGCGAGCGCGATGCCGTTGGACGGAAAGTCCTCCGGAGCGGTGAACGTCTGCCCCCTGAACTCGAAGGAGCCGTTGAAGATGCCCACCGCGACGACGCGGTTGTCGCGTGCCGCGAGATCGAAGATGGCGCCCGTGCTGCCCTCGAGCGCGCGTGACCACTCGCCCTCGCCATCGCAGGAGACCTTGCGCAGGTAGGGCGTGCCGACCCCGCTGGGTATCTCCGGGAAGCGGATGCCACCGAAGTAGAAGTTCCCGTGCTCGTCCGCGGTGAGCGCATCGGTCCTGGCCACCACGTCATCGACGAAGACCCATTCGAGCTCGCCCCGCGAGGAATACTTCGCGACGAACGCGTGGAAGTCCGCGCCCGTGATGGGGCCCTCGCCGAAGTCGAACTCCGTGGCGCCCTCCAGCGTGCCCGTGATGGCGATGCGGTCCTTCCTGTCCACCGCGACCTCCCGCGCGCGGGTGGGCAGCCGGAGCGCCCAGAGGGCATGTCCGTCCGGGTCGAGCTTCAGCAGGTACTCGCCCGTCGTCATCGTCACGCCATCCCGGACGAGCCGCCCGCCGACATTCAGGGAGAGCACGATGTTGCCCCTCGAATCGACCGCCATCGCGGCGCCAAAGGCGCCGGCCACGGGCGGATCGGCGATGGGCTCACCCGAGAGGATGATGCCCCACAGCAGGCTGCCATCGGGGGCGTACTTCGCGAGCCCCGCGATGCGCGAGCCCGATGCCGAGGCCGGCGGGCTGATGGGCCCGGCGCCGAAGTCGATGGGACCGCCGATGTCCGTCACGAGGACGATGACGTTGCCTCGCGGGTCATGCCGGATGGCCACCGTCTCGCTCTCGGTGGTGGCGAGGATGTTCCGCACCCACTTCTGTTCCGGCGGAGTCGATTCCCGCCGGTGCTCCTGGGCGAGCTCCTCCACCGCCTCGGTGGACGGCTCCACGACGACACCGCCGCAGGCCGACAGTCCCGCCAGCACCAGGGCTCCGCATAGAGCCATCCCTGTCCATTGCCGTTTCATGGTTCCCCTCCTGCGGGAGCCGTGAGGACTCCCGCACCTCGAACGGTGCTCGTGGAGAGGAGGGGGAGCCGCTGTTCTCCAGGGATGTGGGGTGTCCCGGAATGAACAGCGGCGGCAGTTGGTCCGCCACCCAGGCCAGGGAGTTAGCGCTCAGAAGTTCGCATCGAAGGTGACCTCTCCGGCGACTCCCACCTGGTACGCCGAGACGCGGCGCTCGAAGAAGTTCGCGAGCTCCTGCACGTCCTGCAGATCCATGAAGCCGAACGGGTTCTTCGCCCCGTAGCGCTTCGGCAGTTCCAGCATCGCGAGCCGCTGATCGGCCACGTACTCGAGGTACTGCCGCATCTCGCGCACGGAGAGGCCCGCCACGCCGAGCTCCAGCAGGTCCTCGGCGAAGCGCAGCTCGCACGTCACCGCCTCGTCGAGCATGGTGGCCACCTGCCGCTCCAGCTCCGCGTCGAAGAGGTCCGGCTCCTCGCGGCGCACCGTCTTCACCACCTCGAAGGCGAAGGCCATGTGCGCGCTCTCGTCGCGGAAGACCCAGTTGGTCCCCGCCGCCAGCCCGTGCAGCAGCCCCCGCGAGCGCAGGAAGTACACGTACGCGAACGCCGCGAAGAAGAAGAGCCCCTCGATGCAGGCCGCGAAGCAGATGAGGTTCAGCAGGAAGCGCCGCCGGTGCTCCCGCGTCTCCAGCCGCTCCAGCTCGTGCACGGAATCCATCCACTTGAAGCAGAACGCGGCCTTCTCCCGGATGCTCGGGATGTTGTCGATCGCCGCGAAGGCCTTCGCACGCTCGGCCGGGTCCGGCACGTACGTGTCGAGCAGCGTGAGGTAGAACTGCACATGCAGCGCCTCCTCGTAGAGCTGCCGCGACAGGTACATGCGCGCCTCGGGCGAGTTCACGTGCTTGTAGAGGTTCAGCACGAGGTTGTTCGCCACGATGGAGTCGCCCGTCGCGAAGAAGGCCACCAGCCGCTGGATGAGGTGCCGGTCCGCCGCCGTCATCTTCGAGCGCAGGTCACCCACGTCCGTCGAGAAGTCCACCTCCTCCACCGTCCAGGTGTTCTTGATGGCGTTGCGGTACATCTCGAAGAAGGCCGGGTACTGCATCGGCCGGAGCGTGAGGTTCAGGCCTGGATCCAACAGGCGCGCACCCGTCTTCGGCGTTGCGTTGGAGGGGATGCTCATTGGCAGGCCTCGCAGCTCTCGGGGTTCTCCAGGGAGCAGGCGATGGCCTGTTCCTCGGTGGGCTTCGGTGCCGCCTGGGCCGTGTTCCGGGACACGTCGACGGTGGCCTTCGCGATGCGCGTCGCCGGACGCGAGCGCAGGTAGTAGGTCGTCTTCAGCCCCTTCTTCCAGGCGTACATGTACATGGAGCTCAGCTGCCCGATGTTCGGCGACTCCATGAACAGGTTGAGCGACTGGCTCTGGTCGATGAAGGCGCCCCGGTCCGCCGCCATGTCGACGAGCGAGCGCATCGGCAGCTCCCACGCGGTGCGATAGATGGCGCGCACGTCGGCGGGAATCTCCCCGAGCGACTGGATGGAGCCCTCCGCCACCTTGATGCGCGAGCGCATGTCCTCGTTCCACAGCCCCAGGGACTTCAGCTCCTCGACGAGGTAGCGGTTGACCTGGAGGAAGTCGCCCGAGAGCGTCTCCCGCTTGAAGAGGTTGGAGACCTGCGGCTCGATGCACTCGTAGCAGCCGGCGATGGACGCGATGGTCGCCGTCGGCGCGATGGCGATGAGCAGCGAGTTGCGCAGCCCCACGGACTTGATGCGGGCTCGGAGCGCCTCCCACCGCGCGGGGTCCTCGGGCGTCACGCCCCAGGCGTCGAACTGGAGCTCACCGCGCGCCGCACGTGTCTCCTGGAAGCTCGGATGGGCACCGCGCTCGGCCGCCAGCTCCGCCGAGGCGGACAGGGCGTGGAAGTAGATGTCCTCGGAGATCTTCCGCGACAGCGTGCGCGCCTCGGGGCTGTCGAAGGGCAGGCGCATCTGGAAGAACACGTCCTGCAGGCCCATCAGGCCCAGCCCCACCGGGCGCCAGCGCAGGTTCGAGCCCTTCGCCGAGTCGATGGGGTAGTAGTTCAGGTCAATCACCCGATCCAACTGGCGCACCGCGGACCGCACCGTCCTCGCGAGCTTGTCCCAGTCGAAGGCCACTCCACCGGCGTCGTTCGCCAGCGTGTGCCGCGCGAGGTTGATGGAGCCGAGGTTGCAGACGGCGGTCTCGTCCTTCGAGGTCACCTCGAGAATCTCCGTGCAGAGGTTCGAGAGGTGGACGACGCGGCCCGGCAGCGCCGTCTGGTTGCAGGCCCGGTTCGACTTGTCCTTGAACGTCATCCAGCCGTTCCCGGTCTGCGCGAGCGTCCGCATCATCCGCCCGTAGAGCTCGCGGGCCTTCACCGTCTTGTGCGCGAGTCCCTCCGCCTCGGCCTTCTCATAGGCGCGCTCGAACGCCTCGCCGTACTGGTCCGTGAGGTGCGGCACCGCCTTTGGATCGAACAGGGACCAGTTCCCATCGGCCTCGACGCGCTTCATGAAGAGGTCGGGGATCCAGTTCGCGAGGTTCAGGTTGTGCGTGCGCCGGGCCTCGTCGCCGGTGTTGTCGCGCAGCTCGAGGAACTCCTCCAGGTCCGCGTGCCAGGTCTCCAGGTACACGCAGCAGGCACCCTTGCGCTTGCCTCCCTGGTTCACCGCGGCCACCGACGCATCCAGCGTCTTCAGCCACGGCACGATGCCGTTGCTGTGCCCGTTCGTGCTCTCGATGAGCGAGCCGCGCGAGCGGATCCGGTGGTAGGCCAGCCCGATGCCCCCCGAGAACTTCGAGAGCATCGCCACGTCCATGTAGCGCTGGTAGATGCTCGCCAGCTCGTCCTCGGGCGAGTCCAGCAGGAAGCAGGACGAGAGCTGCTCGTGGCGCGTGCCGGAGTTGAAGAGGGTGGGCGAGCTCGGCACGTACTCCAGCATCGAGAAGAGCCGGTAGAGCTCGAGCACGTCGGCGATGGTGTCACCGAGCGCCACCGCGATGCGCATGAAGAAGTGCTGGGGCGTCTCGAGCACCTCCCGCGTCTGGGGGTGCTTGAGCAGGTAGCGGTCATAGACCGTGCGCAGCCCGAAGTACTCGAAGAGGCGGTTGCGCGAGGGATCGATCGCGTCGTTCAGCTTGCGGCTGTTCGCCGAGACGAGCCCGGCCACGCGGTCGTTCACCAGCCCGAGCCGGTGGCCCGCGGCGATGGACTGCGAGAAGGAGTGGATCTCCTGTCCGGAGACCTCCTTGTCGATGTACGTCGCGAGCAGCCGCGCCGCGAGCTTCGCGTACTCGGGCTCCTCCAGCGTGAGCGAGGCGGCGGTCTGGATGGAGAGCTGATCCAGCTCCTTCGTCGAGGCGCCGTCGTAGAGGCCAGCGATCGTCTTCGTCGCCATGCGGATGGCGTCCACCTGGCGCAGCCCATCGCAACACCGGCTGATCGCCCGGACGATCTTGTTCAGGTCCGCGACCTCGAGCGTTCCATTGCGCTTGCGCACCCGCATGGTGGTGGGGGGCGTGGGCGCGGGGGTCGTCTCGGGGAGGTGATGGGCGGGCAGGGGGGGCGAGCCCTGCTCGCGTCCCGGGGTGTGGCTTCCGTTCAGCATGCTGCTCCTCGCGTACTGTCAGGGCCGCGCGCGAGCTGCGCTCGCGACCACGTGAACCCGAAGACACGAGGAGAGGAGACAGGCCGGGACCACCACGGAACGAAGCCGCGGCGCTCGGACCTCCCGCCTCCCCACGAGGCTTCCAGGTCGAGCTGCCGCTGGATTTCTCCCAGAGGCAGGTGCTGGCAGGTCTTCGGGCTCGCGAGCACTCGGCTGACGCCGGTTCCTACTACCGCCCGCTTCCCGGCCTCTCGGCCAGTGCGTGTGGACGGATTCGTTCTCGCTTACCGCTGCGGGGGCAGCTCCGGATTCACACCGGATTCCCTTTCAAGCCCAGGCACTTGCCCGGGCACCAGCGACGCGCGCCAACCTAGGGGCGGGTTCGGACGCTGTCAAAAGGATCTACCTCGCCCGGCTACGGACGGCCCTTTTCCCGCTCCCAGAGTGCGAGAGAGAGGGCCTGTTGCATCGCGCTCTGTACCTCGCGCGCGCTGAAGGGTTGTCCGGTGTCCAACGCCCAGGTGAAGAGCGCTCCCGCGAACTCGCCCGCCGTGCGATAGCGCTGGTTCACGTCCGGTGCCAGCGCCTTGCGGATCACCGCCGCGAGCCTCCGGTCCAGCGTGTCCGGCAGGTTCAGCTTCGCCGCCTGGATAGCCCCCATCACCACGTCCGGATCATCGCTGCCGCGCTCGAAGGGGTGGGTGCCCACCACCAGCTCGTGCAGGACGATTCCCAACGAGAAGAGATCCGATGCCTGCGTCACCGTGTCCCCGCGCGTCTGCTCCGGCGACAGGTAGTGCAGCTTGCCCGCCGTCACCCCGTCCTCCGGCCCCAGGTCCAGCCCGCGCGCCTTGGCCACGCCGAAGTCGCCGAGCTTCACCTCGCACTGCCCGGAGAAGAAGATGTTGGAGGGGTTCACGTCCCCGTGGACGAGCTCCAGCGGCCGGCCACTGCGCGTGCGCGCCTGGTGGAAGTACGCCAGCGCCCGCAGTGCCTCGATGCACACGTGGACGCCCATCGCCAACGGGATGTCCCGCCCCTGCTGGTGGTGCACCCGGAGGAGCCCCTCCAGGTCTCCACCGACCAGGAACTCCATGGCGATGAAGTAGCGCCCGAAGGCCTCGCCAATCTCCAGCCGGCTCACCAGGTTGGGGTGCTCCAGCAGGCCCATCAGGTCCGCCTCGTCGGCGAAGGCCTCCGCGCTGACGTCCTTGCGCATCAGCTTCAGCGCCACCTTGAAGGGGCTGCCCTTCTCGTCCCGGGCCTCCGCGAGGAACACCTCCGCCATGCCCCCCGAGCCCAGCCGCGAGCGGAGCACGTAGCGCCCGAAGCGGCGCGAGGGGATTTCCACCGTCTTGGTGGAAGGGGGTGGGGGAGGGGGGATGACCGGCAAGGTATCGCCACTCTAACGCTTCCCCCGAGGGCGGGGGAGCTGTCCTCCAGGAAGCGGGATGGGGCCCGCTCGCGTCCGCTGCCGGAAGCTCCGGCTCGGGGCCTGTCGGGAAGCTTTGGAAGCGGGCGGAGCCGGCCATTACAGTCCGGCCGTGTCCAGCACCACCCATACCCGCCCCCCCGGCTCTGGCCCTCGTGAGGACGAGTCAGGAGGGGAGGTACCATCCCTGGCCCCCTGGGAGGCGCCGGACAGCCCTCCCGCGCCCTCACCCTCGCGGGAGGCGACGCGGGCGGTGCCCCGCCTCGTCGAGGAGGCCCGGGCGGCCTCGGGCGCCGAGCGCCAGGCCCTGGCGGCGCGGCTCAACCGGGAATTGGAGGCACTGGAGTTGGAGGAGGGCTCGCGCGAGGTGGCGGACCTGCTCCTCCACCTCTTGGAGAGTGGGCAGCTGGAGGGATTGGAGGCGGCGGAGGGCCGGACATGCCGGGGCGTGGCGGTCGAGACCCTGCTGGGGCTCGGCTACCCCTATGCGTTGGAGGTGCGCCCCGAGGACCTGGAGTACCTGCGCAACCAGTCCCGGCCCAACCGGAAGGGGCTCCTGCCGGAGGGGGCTCTGGGGGCCGGGGTGCTGGCGGCGGGATTCGTCGGCGAGTGGATGTTGCGGCCCTCGGAGATGGCCGAAGGGGAGCGTGCGCTGGGGCTGTCCCTCTTCTTCCTCATGGCGCTGACGGGGCTGGTGGCGGCATTGTGGGGTGATGAACGCTCGGACACCCGGCGGGCGGGCCTGCTGGGGCTGCTCGTCCTGTCGGTCGTTCAGCTATACCTGGGCACTCTCGGCGGTTACTACGGAACCCTCAGCGGGGTGGGCGGACTGTTGGCCTGGCTGCTCCTCTTGCTGCCGCGGCGCTGAACGCCGTGGGTCATGTCAGAGGGATGGACTAGGGTCTTCACATCGCGTACTAAACGCGAGTTCAGGTGGGCCGGGGTGGCTCGCCGCATACGCAAGGAGCAAGACGAAATGGCCGTGAATCCAGAGAAGGAGAAGGCGATCGAACTGGCGATGTCCGCTGTGGAGCGCCAGTTCGGTAAGGGGTCGATCATGCGGCTCGGCAACGAGGAGCCGCTGGTTCGGGATGTTCAGGCCATTTCGACGGGAAGCATCTCGCTCGACATCGCGCTGGGCGTCGGCGGCGTGCCCCGGGGTCGTATCGTGGAAATCTACGGGCCGGAGTCCTCCGGTAAGACGACCCTCTGCCTCCACATCGTGGCCGAGGCGCAGAAGCGCGGTGGCGTGGCCGGCTACATCGACGCCGAGCACGCGCTGGACATCGGTTACGCGCGCAAGCTGGGCGTGCGCACCGATGACCTGCTGCTGAGCCAGCCGGACACGGGCGAGCAGGCCCTCGAAATCGCCGAGATGCTGGTGCGCTCGGGCGCCATCGACGTGCTGGTGGTGGACTCGGTGGCGGCACTCGTGCCGAAGGCCGAGCTCGAGGGCGAGATGGGCGATGCGCACATGGGCGTGCAGGCCCGCCTGATGAGCCAGGCGCTGCGCAAGCTGACGGGTACCATCAGCAAGAGCCAGACGTGCGTCATCTTCATCAACCAGATCCGCATGAAGATCGGCGTGATGTTCGGCAACCCGGAGACGACGACGGGCGGTAACGCGCTGAAGTTCTACGCGTCGCAGCGCCTGGACATCCGCCGCGTGGGCGCCATCAAGAATGGCGAGAACGTGGTGGGCAGCCGCACCCGCGTGAAGGTGGTGAAGAACAAGGTGGCGCCTCCGTTCAAGGAGGTCGAGTTCGACATCATGTACGGCACGGGTATCTCGAAGGAGGGTGACCTCATCGACCTGGCGTCGAATGACGGCATCATCGAGAAGAGCGGCAGCTGGTTCTCCTTCAAGGGAGAGCGCATCGGCCAGGGCCGTGAGAACGCGAAGGACTACCTGCGCGACCACGCGGAGGTGTCCAAGGACGTGGAGCGGCAGGTGCTGGAGAAGTACGGCATCGGCAAGCCGGCCGTCGCGGCTGTCGCGGCTCCCGCCGAGGGCGAGGCTCCCGCCGAGGGCCACACCGAGAAGCGCCAGCGCGTGAAGGCCGTGAAGTAGTCCGAGCCTTCAGTGCCTGAAGTACCCAGGGGCCGTCTCCCGCGAGGGAGGCGGCCCCTTACTTCTTGCGGGCTGGGCCGTGCGGCGGAGGTGCGAGAGGTGCTCAGGTGATTGGTGGGGCGTAGCGGAAGGCTTCGAAGATGTCGGTAACGGTCGTCACCGGCTCGAGTGCCAGGGAGCCGCTCATGCTCTCGTCGCAGAGAGTCAGGGGCTCGTGGGCGGAGATGATGGCGCGGCACCACAGGGCGAAATCGGCGCAGTCCCGGAGGTCGCCGATGAAGGCAATGGCGCTGCCCGCCCGGTTGAGTGAGCCATCCACATGGGAGTGTGCCATGGGAACGCTGAACTCCAGCGCGTAGCTACTGCTCGGAGCGGAGACGCGCTCCACGGTGGCTTGGGGCCACTGGGTGCACAGCAGGCGAGCAAAGTCGGGGGCCGAGACGAGATCATCAGACTCGGTAATGACGAAGTATTTCATGACGGACCTCGTCGCTTACGGGCGGACGAGAACCTCCCCAGAGAGGTTGAATTGCCTGAGAAGCGCCTCGAAGAAGGGTGCTGCGCGGGTGTCATTGACGACGACTTCGAGCCCAACAGGTGGAGTCGCGGGGTCTTTGATGACAGCGGCGTACCGGCGGAACTCTTCAATGACATCCTCCTGGACCACGAGCCGGATTCGCTCGTTGCACTTCGAGCCCGGAATGAAGGGGCTCCTTTCAGGTGCGTCGATGTGCTTGACCTCCACGAGCCGGGCATTGCTCAGCCGGGCTCCATCCGCCCAGATTTGTTCACCGCCGCCAGAGACCAGGAACTCTTCTGGTCCAGCATGCTTCCGCTGGTAGGCATACGGCTCTGGTGACTCCCGGGTAGGCCGACGCCTGGCTTGAGCGAGCCAGGCCTTGAAAGATTCGAGGTCGACTTTCTTGGGGGAGGCAGTCTCTTGTTGCGTAGGGTTGGCGCTGGATCGAACACCAGAGGCAGCCAGAGCGGGAATTTCCGTAGCCGTTTCGGAGGCACTGACTGCCATAGCAGACGCGTGGGGCGCTCTGATGTTTCGTGTGGCTGATAGCGGTTCCAATTCCGATGGCTTGGGACCTGCTTTGCCGGCAATCTTTTTCGTCAGGATGATGGTCACCACGGTCACACCCGCGGTCGCCATGGCCCTGGCCAGATGGGTAGCAGCAGCATCAAGGTCGGCGTCGCTGCGTGCCCCTGATGCGCGGTTCGCATAGGTCCAGAGGGCGTCAGCGATCATTCCTGCCTGTGCGGTCAGTGCGATGACTCCCAACGACAGGAGCGCTGCATCTACGACCTGCCCAACGATAGGGACGCCCTGGGCTCCGAGCCAGGCTGCGGTCAGCGTACTCATTGCCGCGAGGCTCTCCGGGGTCAGCAATGCCTGGACTTCCCTTGTTGCTTCCACTGGGAGCTTTCCCAGTGCTCGGACAAACGATCGGCAGAGTTTCTCTGGACCCTCCATCTGGATGACGGGCTGGGTGCGAGCCTGACAGATCCCGTCCTCAATGGAGTTCGCCAGGGCGGGCTGAGCGAGCATGAGGCCCAGGCAACAGATGAAGAACCGCACGGCTACCTTCCTTTTTGGGTTCAATGCGACCACCCAGAGGTTGCCAAGAACGTGGAGTGGTCAGGTGCTGGATACGGGGAAAAGAGGCAGGGGGATGCGTCTGCTCCGTCTCAGCTCGTAGCCGACCCAAGCGCTCCGATTTCCTTCAAGCCCAGGACGACCTCCTCATAGAGCTTCTTGTGCTCGACTCTTGCCTGCGGGTGGTTCGCCGCGACGAGCACCGCATTGATCGCCGAGGGGCGGAGCCAGAGCAGTCCATTGGAGGCCTTCTGCCAATCGCGCCAGTGCTCCTCGAAGAGGATGTACTTGGCGATTTCCCCGGTACCGCACGCGATGATGATGTCGGGCGCGTAGAGGCGGAGCTGCCGGACGAGGAACTCACGGTCCCGATAGGCTGCGGCCCACAGCTCCGTCTGGATGCAGGCGGCGGCACCTCCACACTTGTTGAGGTTGACGACCGCGAGCTTCGAGATGGCATCCCGCCGTGAGTCGGGCGTGGCGGGCGGGAACCTTCTCCCAGGGAAGGCCGCCTCCGTGGATTCCGTGGAGCCAGTAGGAGATGACGGTCCAGGTCGGTCCGATGCTGCCATCGCCCACCACGTCGAAGAGGTTCCAGGGCGGGACGCTCTTGTCCGCGTTGACCTCCTTCAGGAGGAAGAGAACTCGGGGTGGAGTCTCCCAGTACAAGGAGCCCTGGGCCATTCCGTCCGGATAGAAGGGGAGGTTGCCTCGGGTAAGGTGCTGCCTCCACTCGGAGAAGAGCGCTGCTTCGTCTTGCTCGATGTCTGGGCGCATGCACCCTCCATGGTCATGCGGGTTGGGCCTTGGCGAGCGTATCAGCCCGCCCGCTCCCCGATCAGGCATGCTGCGGAGTCGGTGGTTCTCGCACTAGGATGCCGGCCGCAGCATCCTGGCTGGTACGAGGGAGTCACGTGATGGAGGAGGAAATCTCGCTGGTCGGTCTGACGGAGGACATGCGGATCAACTCCGTCATCATCGGCTTCATCGACCTGTGCCTGATGGTCTTCCCGATGCGCCTCCGCGCCTGCTACCTGCTGGGGAGCCACGCGTCGAGAGATGCGGTGAGCGACAGCGACCTCGACCTGGTGCTCGTCTTCAAGGACCGCCTCCAGGAGGGGGAGGCGGAGCGCCTCGAGCGCTTCCGCCGCTCCGTGAACGCGATGGCCCGGTTCCCCCTGGACGTGAGCGCGGAGGAGGAGGCCCGGTTGCTGGCGGACGGGGCCGTCAACCTCAAACAGACCTCCCTGTTGCTGGCCGGTGAGGACATCCGCGAGCGCATCCCGTTGCTGCCCCTCGACCAGTGGGTGCGCTTCGCCATGCACCGGCCCTACATCTTCATGGAGCGCGCCCGCGCTCGCGCCGAGGGCGAGCCGCTGCGCTATCCGCTCAAGTACCCGGACCCGCGCGGAACGCTCTACGGCTACGACCACTCCGCGGTGATGGATGCCGAGGGCAACCCGCGTCCGGGCTTCAAGGAACTGGTCACCCTCGCCTGCCGGCTCGCGATGGCCGACCTGGCGCGGAAGGCCGGAAGGTACGCATGCTCCAAGCGTGAAATCATCGAGGCCCACCGCCAGCACGTGAACGACGCCTGGTCGCTCCTGTTCGAGCAGATCTACGCCTGCCGCAAGCGCTGGGGCTACCGGGTGCCCGAGGCCCCCGCGGACCAGGAACACCTGCGCTCCCTCTGCGCCCGGATTCTGGACGCGGAGAACCTCTTCCTGGGCTCCTACAAGGACTTCCTGCTGGCCGAGCTCCAGCGTGGAGAGGTGCGCGACCGCGTACTGGCGGCCCGGCGTCTGGGGGAGATCCTCTATCCCGGCGATGAGGTGCCCGCCGCGTTGAATCAGCTCGAGGCCGCGCCGGAGCCGGAGTTGCGCGAGGCCGCTCGGGAATCGCTCCGCCTCATTGCCCAGTACTCCGCCAGCTAGTCTGCCCGCGGACTGACAGTCACCGCCGCCCCATGTCCCAGGCTTCTTCCCCTGTCCTCCTGCGCCGCATCCTGGGCCTGGCCCGCTCCGAGGGGCGTGCCCTGTCCGTGGGCATCTTCTTCCTGTTGCTCGGCAGCGGCATGGCCCTGCTCTTCCCTCAGGCCCTCCGCTTCATCGTCGATGAGGCACTCGGGGCGCGGAACCAGGCACTCATCGATCGGGCCGCTCTCGGGGTGATCGCCGTCTTCGCCGTGCAGGCCGTGGCCGATGCGCTGCGCTATTACTTCTTCACCACTGCCGGCGAGCGCATCGTGACGCGGCTGCGGCACGACCTGTTCTCCAGCCTCGTGGCCCAGGAGGTGGCCTTCTTCGACGAGCACAAGACGGGGGAGATCACCAGCCGGCTCACCGCGGACACCCAGGTGCTTCAAAACGCGGTGAGCAACAACATCGCCATCGCGCTGCGCAGCGGGGCCCAGGCAGTGGGGGGGCTCGCGCTGCTCCTCTACACCTCGCCCATCCTCACCCTCCTGATGCTGGCCGTCGTGCCCCCCGTCGTCGTCGCGACCGTGCTCTTCGGCCGCCGCATCCGCCAGACCTCCCGGAAGGTGCAGGCCGCGCTCGCCGAGGCCAACGGCGTCGCCGACGAGGTCTTCTCCGGCATCCGCACCGTGCGCGCCTTCGCCGCCGAGCGCCAGGAGGTGGGGCGCTACCGCCACGGTCTGGGGCACGCCGTCGAGCTGGCTCGCGAGCGCACCCGCCTGTCCACCGCCTATGTCGTCAGCACTTCCTTCGCGAGCATCATCGCCGCCTCCATGGTGCTGTGGTACGGCAGCCGGTTGATGCTGCGCGGCGAGTTCTCCATTGGCAGCCTCACTTCCTTCCTCGTCTACTCCATCCTCGTCGCCACCGCCCTGAGTGGGCTGACGGATCTGTGGGCCGACCTCATGCGCGCCTCGGGCTCCGCCGAGCGCGTCTTCGAAATGCTCGACCGCCAGCCCTCCATGCCCTCGACTGGCGGCGAGCGCATCCGGGAGCTCCGGGGCCAGGTCGAGTTCCAGGCGGTACGCTTCGCTTATCCCTCTCGCCCGGACGTGCCCGTGCTCCAGGAGATCGACCTGGTGCTCCAGCCGGGCGAGGTGGTGGCCCTCGTCGGCCCCTCGGGCGGCGGCAAGTCCACCCTCGCCGCGCTGCTGGCTCGCATGTACGACCCTCAGGGTGGGCGTATCCTGGTGGATGGTGTGGAGCTGCGCACGCTCGATCCCGAGTGGCTGCGCCAGCAGATCGGCTCGGTGGCTCAGGAGCCGATGCTCTTCTCCGGCCCCATCGCCGACAACATCCGCTACGGCCGCGCCGATGCCACCGACGCCGAGGTGGAGGCCGCCGCGCGCGCCGCCAATGCGCATGTGTTCATCTCCCGGTTTCCCGAGGGCTATCGCACCCTGGTGGGCGAGCGCGGCGTGCAGCTCTCCGGTGGGCAGAAGCAGCGCATCGCCATCGCTCGCGCGGTGCTCAAGAACCCGCGCCTGCTGGTGCTGGATGAGGCGACGAGTGCGCTCGACGCGGAGAGCGAGCACCTGGTGCAGGAGGCCCTGGAGCGGCTGATGCAGGGACGGACCACCCTCATCATCGCGCACCGTCTGTCCACGGTGATTGGTGCGGACCGTGTGCTGGTGCTGGAGGGCGGCAGGGTGGTGCAGAGCGGCAACCACGCCACGCTCATGGGCCAGGACGGTCTCTACCGCCGTCTGGTGGAGCGTCAGTTCGTGGCCGCCTGACGCGAGGTCCGTGGATGTCCCCTCTCCCAGAGGGAGAGGGTCCAACCTGGTTCCTCACCGTGGATGCCCCCCGTTTTTCTCCATGGGGGGCATGCTCGGCACTAGCTGGCTTGCTGGAGCTTTCCCTCCGCTCGCGCCCGCTCCAGCAATGTCCGCAGCCGCGCCGCCAGGTGCTCCACGTGCGGCAGGGCGATCAGGCTGAAGTGGTCGCCCGGCACCTCGTGCACCTCCACTCCTCCTCGCGCCAGCCCGCCCCAGCCCAGATCCTCCTCCTGGCCCTCGGGCCCCTCGGCGGCTCTCAGCAGCACCAGTGAGCCCTCGTAGGGCTTCGGCACGTACGCTCGCGTGGCGCTCAGGTTGCGCGCATACATCCGCCAGAGCGCCCGCAGCTCCTCGCACGCCTCCTCCTCCAGGCCGAGGCTGACTCCGGGTTGCCCCTCCAGCACCGCCCTCAGCTCCACCGCGTCCACCTGCCCGAGCACCTCCGCCGCCCTCGGATGTATCCCCGACAGCCGCGACAGGTGATCGGCGAACTGGAACATCGCCCGTCCCACCTTCTCCTCTCCGGTGAGGTCTTCCCCAGCCTCCGGGTCCTGGCCCCGCGCGTCGATGATGACCAGCAGCCCCACCTGCTCGCCCCGCTCCTTCAGCTGTCTCGCCATCTCGTAGGCCACCCTCCCGCCCATGGACCAGCCTCCCAACAGGTACGGGCCCTCGGGCTGCACCTCGCGCACGGCTTCCAGGTAGCGCGCGGCCATCTCCTCCACCGTCTCGCCGGAACCGCTCGCCGGCACCTGTAGTCCGTAGAAGGGCTGATCCGCGTCCAGCCGCCTCGACAGCTCCAGGTACCCCAGCACGCTTCCTCCCACCGGGTGCACGCAGAAGAAGGGTCTCGCGCTTCCTCCCTTCCTCAGCGTCACCAGCGGCGAGTCCGACGTGGTGCCCGCCTCGATGCGCGCCGCCAGTCCTTCCAGCGTGGGTGCATCGAACAGGTCGATCACCGCGATCTGGACGTCGAACAGCGTCCCCACGCGTGCCACCACCTGCGTCGCCAACAGCGAGTGTCCGCCCATCTCGAAGAAGTGGTCGTGCACCCCCACGCGCGGCACGCGGAGCAGCTCCTGCCAGAGCTCCGCCAGCTTCCGCTCCGTCTCGGTGCGAGGCGCCACGTACGCCTCCTCCGCCCTCGTCCGCGAGGGGGCCGGCAGTGCCTTCCGGTCCACCTTTCCATTGGAGGTCAGCGGCAGCGTCTCCAGCACCACGAAGGCCGCGGGCACCATGTAGTCCGGCAGCCGCTCCTCCAGGTACTGGTGCAGCTCCCGCTCCTCCAACGCGTGCTCCGGCTTGCCCACCGCGTACGCCACCAGCTGCTTGCCGCTCCCGGCCTCCTCGCGCGCCACCACCACGCACTCGCCCACGCCGGGGTGTTGACCCAGCGCCGCTTCCACCTCGCCCAGCTCCACCCGGTAGCCACGGATCTTCAACTGGTGGTCCACCCGGCCGAGGAACTCGATGCGGCCTCCTTCCAGCCACCGCACCCGGTCTCCCGTCCGGTACAGCCGCGCACCCGCCTCACCGCTGAAGCGGTCCGGGACGAAGCGCTCCGCCGTCAGCTCCGGCCGGCCCAGGTAGCCCCGGCCCACGCTCGCTCCTCCGATGTACAGCTCGCCCGGTACGCCCGGTGGCACCGGCTGCTCGTACCCGTCCAGCACGTACACCCGCACGTTGCCCATCGGCCGGCCCAGCGGCACCGTCTGCGCCCCCGGCACCCGCACCCCGCGCTCCACCTTCTGCGCGAGCACGCCCACCGTCGTCTCCGTCGGGCCGTAGTGGTTGTACACCTCGCACTCCGGCGCCAGGGCGTGCACCTTCTCCACCAGTGCCCACTCGGACTTGTCTCCGCCCAGCACCAGCCGCTGGCGCGGCAGCAGCGCCTGCGCGTCCCCTCCCGCCAGCAGCGCCTCCAGGTGCGTCGGGACGACCTTCAGTCCCTCCACCCGGTGCTTCCGTCCGTAGGCCGCCATCCGCCCCGCGTCCGAGGCCGTCTCCTTCTCCACCAGGTGCACCGTCCCCCCCGCGCACAGCGTGGGGAAGAGGGCCGTGTGCCCCAGGTCCGCCGCCAGCGTCGACACCGACGCGAAGCTCATCCCCTGGGGCAGCTCCAGCCGCTGGCTGACACCCGCCACGTAGCAGGCCAGCTGCTGGTGCTCGATGCACACCCCCTTCGGTTGTCCCGTGCTCCCCGACGTGTAGATGATGTACGCCGCGTTGCCCGGCGACACCTCGCTCCCGGGCGCCTCCTCCGGCTGGGACTCGATCAGCCCGTCCCCGGCGTCCAGACACACCAGGAACCCACCCCGTGAGGGCAGCTCGTCCGCCAGCTTCTCCTCGGTGACGATGACCTGCACACGCGCGTCATCGAACACGTGCCGCACCCGCTCCGGGAAGCGCGCGAAGGAAGGATCCACCGGCACGTAGGCTCCGCCCGCCTTGAGGATGCCCAGCAGGCCCACCAGCGCGTGCGCCCGCCGCTCCACGAACAGGCCCACCCGCATCTCCGGCCCCACCCCCAGCACCTTCAGCCAGTGCGCCAGCTGGTTGGCCCGCCGCTCCAACTCCCCGTAGGTGAGCTGCTCGTCCCCGGCGACCACCGCCACCGCGTCCGGCACCCTCGCCGCCTGCTCGGAGATGAGCTCGTGGATGCACCGCCGCGCGTACGGCGCCGCGGTGTCATTCCACTCCACCAGTACCCGTCGCCGCTCCTCCTCCGTCAGCAGGGGCAGCTCGGACAGCCGCTGCCGCCCCTCCTGCGCCACCACGCCTTCCAGCAACCGCTGGAAGTGCCGCGCCATGCGCTCCACCGTGGAGGCATCGAAGAGGTCCGCGCTGTACATCCACGAGCACAGCAGTCCCTCGGGCGTCGGGTTCACCAGCACCGTCAGGTCCAGCTTGGAGGGGGCGTCGACCGACTCCTCGTGGCTCAGCTTCAACCCGGGCAGCACGGGCGACGACAACGGCATGTTCTGCAGCACCAGCTTCACCTGGAAGAGCGGAGCGTGCGCCGTGCTGCGCGCCGGGTTGAGCGCTCGCACCACCTCCTCGAAGGGCACGTCCTGGTGCGAGCTCGCCTCCGTCGACACCCGCTTCGCCTGCTCCAACAGTTCTCTGAAGGTGGGGTTCCCCTCCATCCTCAGCCGCAGGACGAGCTGGTTGACGAAGAAGCCGATGAGCGGCTCCGTCTCCAGGTGGTTGCGGTTGGCCACGTCCGTGCCCACCACCACGTCCGTCTGTCCGCTGTAGCGGTGCACCAGGGATTGGAATCCCGTCATCAGCACCATGAAGAGCGTGGCCCGCTCGCGCAGGGCCAGCGCCTCCAGCTTCCGCGTCAGCTCCGCGCTCAACGTCGACAGGAACGAGCCACTCCGGTAGGTGCGCACCGCGGGCCTCGGCCGGTCCGTGGGCAGCTCCATCACCGTGGGTGCCCCCTCCAGCTGCTGGCGCCAGTAGCCCAACTGGGCCTCCAGCGCCTCGTCCCGCAGCCACTGTCTCTGCCACGCCGCGTAGTCCGCGTACTGCACGGGCAGCGCGGGCAGCCGCGCGGGCCGGCCCTCATGGTACGCCGCGTACAGCTCCACCACCTCGCGCACCAACACTCCCAGGGACCAGCCGTCCGAGGCGATGTGGTGCAGCGTCAGCAGCAGCAGGTGCACCTCGTCCTGGAGCCACAGCAGCGTGGCGCGCAGGAGCGGGCCCTTCGACAGGGAGAAGGGCTTCCGTGCCTCCTCCTCCGCCAGCCGCCGCGCCTCCCGCTCACGCAGCTCGGGCGGCAGCTCCCTCAGGTCCACCCGGGCCAGCACCTGCTCCGCCGAGGGGAGCACCACCTGCGCGGGACCCTCCGGCCCCTCCTGGATGACGGTCCGGAGCGACTCGTGCCGGCGCAGCACCTCCCGGAAGGTGTGCTCCATCGCACGCGGATCCAGCGCCCCCTCGAGCCGCAGGCAGAAGGGGAGGTTGAAGGTGGGAAGACCTGGCTCGAGCTGCTCCAGGAACCACAGCCGCTGCTGCGCGAAGGACAGGGGCATCCGTTCCTGGCGCGGCATGGGCCGCAACGGCGGAATCTGGACCCGCCAGTGCTTGCCGGCGAGTGCCTCCACGCGCACGGCCTGCTCCGCCAGGGTCCGGGCCTCGAAGAGCGCCTGCAGGGGCAGCTCCACCTGGAGGGTGCCGCGGATGCGAGATAGCAGCCGCGTGGCCAGCAGCGAGTGGCCTCCCAGCTCGAAGAAGTCGTCCCGTGCGCCCACCTGCTCCACTCCGAGCAGCTCACGCCAGATCGCGGCGAGCCGCTGCTCGGTGTCCGTGCGAGGAGCGATGAAGGGAGCCGACCGCAGGCTGTCCGCGTCCGGTACGGGCAGCAGGTGGCGGGCCAGCTTGCCGCTGGGGGTGAGCGGCAGTGCCTCCAGGCGCACCAGGGCGGAGGGCACCATGTATTCGGGCAGACGGCGAGCCAGCACCTGACGCAGGGCCTCGGGCTCCCAGGCGGTGTTGGGCTGGAGCACCACGTAACCCACCAGCCGCTTGTTGCCCGGGGTGTCCTCACGCACCACGGCGGCCGCGTCGCGGACACCTGGGGCCTCACGCAGGGCGGCTTCCACCTCACCCTGCTCGATGCGGAAGCCACGCACCTTCACCTGTCCGTCCAGACGGCCCAGGTACTCGAGGGTACCGTCGGTCCGCCAGCGGGCGCGGTCGCCCGTGCGGTACAGCCGGCCTCCCGGGCGGAAGGGGTCGGGCAGGAACTTCTCGGACGTGAGTTGCGGGCGCGCGTGGTAGCCGAGCGCCAGTTGCGCGCCACCGATGAACAGCTCGCCCTGCACGCCGATGGCACACGGCTGACCGTGCGCATCCAGCACATAGAGCTGGGCATGGGACAGGGGCCTGCCGATGGGAGGCAGACGGGGCCAGGAGGAGGGAGGTCCCTGCAACCGGTAGGCGCTCGCCGCGTGCGTCTCGGAGGGGCCGTACTGATTCTCCAGAACGCACCCGGGCAGCCGCTCGAAGAGGGAGACGAGAGCGGGGGTGACCTGGAGCTGCTCACCGGCGGTGATCACCTCGCGCAGGCGCTCGGGGAGGCGGGCGCCGTGAGCCACCGCGTCGGCCAGGACCTGGAGGGCGACGAAGGGCAGGAAGAGCCGCTCGACGCCATGGCGGGCCATGTACCCGAGGAGGGCGGGCATGTCCTGGCGCACCTCGGAAGAGGGCACCACGAGGGTGCCGCCAGCGCACCAGGTGGAGAAGAGCTCCTGGAAGGAGACGTCGAAGCTCAGGGAGGCGAACTGCAGGGTGGTCGCCGCGGGGTGGACGGACTGGCGCATCTGCCAGTCGAGCAGGTTGGAGAGCGCGCGGTGCGGCATCACGACCCCCTTGGGCTTGCCCGTGCTGCCGGAGGTGTAGATGACGTAGACGGGGTGCTCCGCGGTCACGCCGGAGGACAGGGGCAGTGACGGGGCCTGGGAGAGGGCCTCCCAGCCGGCATCGAGGACCACGAGGTGGCCCGGGAAGGAGGGCAGGTTGCCGCGCAGGTGTTCCTGGGTGAGGAGCACGGGAGCGGCGGTGTCCTCGAGCATGAACGCGAGGCGCTCGGAGGGGTAGCCCGGGTCGAGCGGGAGGTAGGCGGCACCGGCCTTGAGGACGGCCAGCACGGCCACCACCATGTCCAGCGAGCGCTCCAGGCACAGGCCTACCTTGTCGCCGGGGCGCACGCCGCGAGCGTGCAGGGCATGGGCGAGCTGGTTGGCCCGGTGCTCCAACTGCGCGTATGTGAGGCGCTGGTCCTCGAAGACCACCGCCACCGCATGGGGAGTGCGGGCGGCCTGGGCCTCGACGAGCGTGTGCACGCAGACGGGGTGAGAGGGGCCCGCCGTGGTGGCGTTCCACTCCACCAGCACCCGGTTCCGCTCCGCCTCGGACAGGAAGGACAGCTCGGACAGGCGCCGCTCGGGATGGGCCACCGCATCCTCCAGCAGCAGGCGCAGGTGCTCCACCATCCGCTCGGCCGTGGCGGCCTCGAACAAGTCAGTCCGGTACTCCAGTGCGCCACTCAGTCCCCGAGCCGTCTGGTTCAAGATCAGCGTGAAGTCGAACCGGGAGGTACCGATATCCAGCGGCAGGGGCTCGACACTCAGCCCGGGGATGGTCAGCTCCGGCATGGGGGTGTTGAACAGCCCCAGCGCCACCTGGAAGAACGGCGTGCGCTCCGGTTGTCTCGGCGGCTGCAACACCTCCACGAGCTTCTCGAAGGGCACGTCCTGGTGCGCGTAGGCGCCCAGCGTCACCTCCTTCACCCGGCCGAGCAGCTCGCGGAAGGTGGGGTTGCCCTCCAGCCGCGTGCGCATCACCAGCGTGTTGACGAAGAAGCCGATGAGCCCCTCCGTCTGCGCCTGGGTGCGCCCGGCGATGGGTGCTCCCACGCTGATGTCATCCTGTCCCGAGTAGCGGGCCAGCAGCGTCTGCAAACCCGCCAGCAGGCCCATGAACAGCGTGCCGCCTTCTTGCTGGCACAGCGCTCCAAGCCGCTGGGTCAGCTCCAGCGGCAGCTCGACCCGCAGCGAGGCGCCGGGGTTTTTCGTGTCCGCGGTGCGCGGCCTGTCCGTGGGCAACTCCAGCGCGTGCGGGACCCCGTCGAGCTGCTTCCGCCAGTAGCCGAGCTGTTGCTCCAGCACCTCACCCTGGAGCCACTCGCGCTGCCACACCGCGTAATCCACGTACTGGATGGGGAGCTCGGGCAGCGGTGACGGCTTTCCGGCCGCGAATGCCTCGTAGAGCGTGACGACCTCGCGGATCAGCACGGAGAGGGACCAGCCATCCGAGACGATGTGGTGCATCGTCACCAGCAGCAGGTGCTCCCGGGCCGACAGACGCAGCAGTTGCGTGCGCAGCAGCGGCCCGTGAGCGAGGTCGAACGGCCGGCGCGCATCCTCTTGCGCCAGACGCATGGCCTCCTCTTGCCGCCGAGACTCTGGCAGGTGAGCCAGGTCCACCACCTCCAGCGCCCAGGAGGAGGCGGGGGCGATGACCTGGAGCGGCCTGTCGTCCTCGCGGACCCGGAAGGTGGTGCGGAGCGCCTGGTGACGGCGGACCAGCTCGGTGAAGGCGTGCTCCAGGGCAGCCACATCGAGCACACCCTTCAGCCGCAGGGCGGCTGGCATGTTGTAGAGCGGGCTACCCGGTTGGTACTGGTCCAGGAACCACAGCCGCTGCTGAGCGAAGGACAGCTCCGCTTCGATCGCGCGAGGGGCAATCACCGGTGCGGATACCCGGCGGGTCTGTGTGGGGACACGCGCCTGGATGCGGAGGGCGAGCGCTTCCACGGTGGGGTACTCGAACAGCTCGCGCAGGGGCAACTCCACGCCGAGGCTGGATCGCAGGCGGGAGACGACCTGAGTGGCCAGCAGGGAGTGGCCGCCCAGGGAGAAGAAGTTGTCGGTGACACTCAGGCGCGGCAGTCCCAGCACGCTGGCGAAGGCGTCCGCCAACGTCTGCTCCAAGGCGTTGCGAGGAGCGATGAAGGGAGCCGAGCCCCGCAGGCTGTCCGCGTCCGGCACGGGCAGCAGGCGACGGGCCAGCTTGCCGCTGGGGGTGAGTGGCAGCGCCTCCAAGCGTACCAGGGCCGAAGGCACCATGTACTCGGGCAGGCGGCGAGCCAGCACCTGACGCAGGGCCTCGGGCTCCCAGGCGGTGTTGGGCTGGAGCACCACGTAGCCCACCAGCCGCTTGTCACCCGGAGAGTCCTCGCGCACCACGGCGGCCGCGTCGCGGACACCCGGGGCCTCGCGCAGGGCGGCTTCCACCTCACCCTGCTCGATGCGGAAGCCACGCACCTTCACCTGTCCATCCAGACGGCCCAGGTACTCGAGGGTACCGTCGGCCCGCCAGCGGGCGCGGTCGCCCGTGCGGTACAGCCGGCCTCCCGGGCGGAAGGGGTCGGGCAGGAACTTCTCGGACGTGAGTTGCGGGCGTGCGTGGTAACCGAGCGCCAGCTGCACGCCACCGATGAACAGCTCGCCCTGCACGCCGATGGCACACGGCTGGCCATTCGCATCCAGCACGTAGAGCTGGGTATGGGACAGGGGCTTGCCGATGGGGGGGAGGCGGGGCCAGGTGGAGGGCGGGCCCTGCAGCCGGTAGGCGCTCGTCGCGTGCGTCTCGGAGGGGCCGTACTGATTCTCCAGAACGCACCCGGGCAGCCGCTCGAAGAGGGAGACGAGGGCGGGGGTGACCTGGAGTTGCTCACCGGCGGTGATCACCTCGCGCAGGCGCTCGGGGAGGCGGGCGCCGTGAGCCACCGCGTCAGCCATGGACTGGAGGGCGACGAAGGGCAGGAAGAGCCGCTCGACGCCGTGGCGGGCCATGTACTCCAGGAGGGCGGGCATGTCCTGGCGCACCTCGGAGGAGGGCACCACGAGGGTGCCGCCAGCGCACCAGGTGGAGAAGAGCTCCTGGAAGGAGACGTCGAAGCTCAGGGAGGCGAACTGCAGGGTGGTCGCCGCGGGGTGGACGGACTGACGCAGCTGCCACTCCAAGAGATTGGAGAGGGCGCGGTGATGCATCACGACGCCCTTGGGCCTGCCCGTGCTGCCGGAGGTGTAGATGAGGTAGCAGGTGGACTCGGGCGACAGCGCGAGTGCCGGAGCATGGACGGGCTGGCGGGAGAGCGTCTCCGCCTCGGTGTCCACGCTCACCACCCGGGTCCGCGTGTCCACGGGCAGCAGGGAGGCCAGTCGTGAGTGCGTGAGCACCAGGGGCGCCTCGGCGTCCTGGAGCATGAAGGCCAGGCGCTCGTAGGGGTAGCCCGGGTCGAGTGGCAGGTAGGCGGCACCGGCCTTGAGGACGGCCAGCACGGCCACCACCATGTCCAGCGAGCGCTCCAGGCACAGGCCCACCCTGTCACCGGGGCGTACGCCCTGGGCGTGGAGGGCATGGGCGAGCTGGTTGGCCCGACGCTCCAACTGCGCGTAGGTGAGGCGCTGAGCCTCGAAGACCACCGCCACCGCATTCGGAGTGCGGGCGGCCTGGGCCTCGACGAGCGTGTGCACGCAGACGGGACGAGAGGGGCCCGCCGTGGTGGCGTTCCACTCCACCAGGACCCGGTTCCGCTCCTCCTCGGACATGAGGGACAGCTCGGACAGGCGCCGCTCGGGATGAGCCACCGCGTCCTCCAGCAGCAGGCGCAGGTGTTCCATCATCCGCTCGGCCGTGGCTGCCTCGAACAGGTCGCTCCGGTACTCCAGCGCGCCACTCAGACCCCGAGCCGTCTGGCTCAAGGTCAGCGTGAAGTCGAACCGGGAGGTACCGATATCCAGCGACAGGGGCTCGATGCTCAGCCCGGGGACGGACAGCTCCGCCGTGGGCGTGTTGAGCAGCCCCAGCGCCACCTGGAAGAAGGGCGTGCGCTCCGGCTGCCTGGGCGGCTGCAGCACCTCCACGAGCCTCTCGAAGGGCACGTCCTGGTGCGCGTACGCCCCCAGCGTCACTTCCTTCACCCGGCCGAGCAGCTCGCGGAAGGTGGGGTTGCCTTCCATCCGCGTGCGCATCACCAGCGTGTTGACGAAGAAGCCGATGAGCCCCTCCATCTGCGCCTGGGTGCGGCCAGCGATGGGCGCTCCCACGCTGATGTCATCCTGTCCCGAGTAGCGGGCCAGCAGTGTCTGCAAACCCGCCAGCAGGCCCATGAACAGCGTGGCGCCTTCGCGCTGGCACAGCGCGCCAAGCCGCTGCATCAGCTCCAGCGGCAGCTCGACCCGCAGCGAAGCGCCGGGGTTGTTCGTATCCGCGGTGCGCGGCCTGTCCGTAGGCAGCTCCAGCGCGGGCGGTGCGTCCTCGAGCTGCTTCCGCCAGTAGCCGAGCTGCTGCTCCAGCACCTCGCCCTGGAGCCACTCGCGCTGCCACACCGCGTAATCCACGTATTGGATGGGCAGCTCTGGCAGAGGTGACGGCTTTCCGGCCGCGAATGCCTCGTAGAGCGTGACGACCTCGCGGATCAGCACGGAGAGGGACCAGCCGTCCGAGGCGATGTGGTGCATCGTCACGAGCAACAGGTGCTCTCGAGCCGACAGACGCAGCAGTTGTGTGCGCAGCATCGGTCCGTGGGCGAGGTCGAACGGCTGGCGCGCATCCTCTTGCGCCAGACGCATGGCCTCCTCTTCCCGTTGGAACTCCGGCAGGTGCGCCAGGTCCACGATCTTCAGAGTCCAGGGCGAGGCGGGTGGGATGACCTGGAGCGGCTTGTCCTCACGGACCTGGAAGGTGGTGCGGAGCACCTGGTGACGGCGGACCAGCTCGGTGAAGGTGCGCTCCAGGGCGGCCACATCGAGCGTGCCCTTCAGCCGCAGGGCGGCTGGCATGTTGTAGAGGGCGCTATCCGGTTGGTACTGATCCAGGAACCACAGCCGTTGCTGTGCGAAGGACAGCTCCGCCTCGCTCAGCTCCGTGCGCGGGATGAGCACTGGCGCGCGAGTCTTGTGCTCATCGCCATTCATGCGCGCCTGGATGCGGAGGGCGAGCGCTTCAACCGTGGGGCACTCGAACAGCTCACGCAGAGACAACTCCACGCCCATGCCGGAGCGCAGGCGGGAGACCACCTGAGTGGCCAGCAGGGAGTGGCCGCCCAGGGTGAAGAAGTTGTCGGTGACGCTCAGGCGCGGCAGTCCCAGCACACTGGCGAAGGCGTCCGCCAACGTCTGCTCCAAGGAGTTGCGAGGAGCGATGAAGGGAGCCGAGCCACGCAAGCTGTCCGCGTCCGGCACGGGCAGCAGGCGGCGAGCCAGCTTGCCGCTAGGTGTCAGAGGCAGGGCCTCCAGGCGCACCAGGGCCGAGGGCACCATGTATTCGGGCAGGCGGCGAGCCAGCACCTGACGCAGGGCCTCCGGCTGCCAGGCGGCGTCGGGCTGGAGCACCACGTAGCCCACCAGCCGCTTGTCACCCGGAGCGTCCTCACGCACCACGGCGGCCGCGTCGCGGACACCTGGAGCCTCGCGCAGGGCGGCTTCCACCTCACCCTGCTCGATGCGGAAGCCACGCACCTTCACCTGTCCATCCAGGCGGCCGAGGTATTCCAGGTTGCCGTCGGCCCGCCAGCGGGCGCGGTCGCCCGTGCGGTACACACGGCCACCCTGGCGGAAGGGGTCGGGCAGGAACTTCTCGGACGTGAGCTGCGGGCGTGCGTGGTAGCCGAGCGCCAGCTGCACGCCGCCAATGAACAGCTCGCCCTGCACGCCAATGGCACACGGCTGGCCATTCGCATCCAGCACGTAGAGCTGGGTGTGGGGCAGAGGCGTGCCGATGGGAGGCAGGCGGGGCCAGGTGGAGGGAGGGCCCTGCAGCCGGTAGGCACTCACCACGTGGGTTTCGGAGGGGCCGTACTGGTTCTCCAGAACGCACCCGGGCAGCCGCTCGAAGAGGGAGACGAGGGCGGGGGTGACCTGGAGCTGCTCACCGGCGGTGACCACCTCGCGCAGACGCTCGGGGAGAGGGGCGCCGTGAGCCACGGCGTCGGCCAGGGCCTGGAGGGCGACGAAGGGCAGGAAGAGCCGCTCGACGCCATGGCGGGCCATGTACCCGAGGAGGGCGGGCACGTCCTGGCGCACCTCGGAGGAGGGCACCACGAGGGTGCCGCCAGCGCACCAGGTGGAGAAGAGCTCCTGGAAGGAGACGTCGAAGCTCAGGGAGGCGAACTGCAGGGTGGTGGCCGCGGGTTTGACGGACTGGCTCAGCTGCCACTGCAAGAGATTGGAGAGAGCGCGGTGAGGCAGCGCCACGCCCTTGGGCTTGCCCGTGCTGCCAGAGGTGTAGATGAGGTAGCAGGTGGACTCGGGCGACAGCGCGAGTGCCGGAGCATGGACGGGCTGGCGGGAGAGAGACTCCGCTTCAGTGTCCACGCTCACCATTCGGGTCTTCGCGGGGAGCGAGGAGACCAGGCGCGAGTGCGTGAGCACCAGGGACGCCTCGGCGTCCTGGAGCATGAAGGCCAGGCGCTCGGAGGGGTAGCCCGGGTCGAGCGGGAGGTAGGCGGCGCCGGCCTTGAGGACGGCCAGCACGGCCACCACCATGTCCAGCGAGCGCTCCAGGCACAGGCCCACCCTGTCACCGGGACGCACGCCCTGGGCGTGCAGGGCGTGGGCGAGCTGGTTGGCCCGGCGCTCCAACTGCGCATAGGTGAGGCGCTGCTCCTCGAAGACCACCGCCACTGCATTCGGAGTGCGGGCGGCCTGGGTCTCGACGAGCGTGTGCACGCAGGCGGGATGAGAGGGGCTCGCCGTGGTGGCGTTCCACTCCACCAGCAACTGGCGTCGCTCGGCCTCGGACAGGAGGGACAGCTCGGACAGACGCCGCTCGGGATGGGCCACCGCGTCCTCCAGCAGCAGGCGCAGGTGCTTCATCATCCGCTCGGCCGTGGCGGCCTCGAACAAGTCACTCCGGTACTCGAGCGTGGTGCTCAGGCCACGAGGCGTCTCGGTGACGAGCAGTGTGAAGTCGAACTTCGCGGTGCCGCTGTCCACCTCCAACAGCCGGAGGTCGAGTCCGGGGACGGACAGCTCCGCCGTGGGCGTGTTGAGCAGGACCAATGCCACCTGGAAGAAGGGCGTGCGCTCCGGCTGCCTGGGCGGTTGCAACACCTCCACGAGCCTCTCGAAGGGCACGTCCTGGTGCGCGTAGGCGCCCAGCGTCACTTCCTTCACCCGGGCGAGCAGCTCACGGAAGGTGGGGTTGCCCTCCAGCCGCGTGCGCATCACCAGCGTGTTGACGAAGAAGCCAACGAGCCCTTCCGTCTGCGCCTGGGTGCGGCCGGCGATGGGCGCTCCCACGCTGATGTCATCCTGTCCCGAGTAGCGGGCCAGCAGCGTCTGCAATCCCGCCAGCAGGCCCATGAACAGCGTGGTGCCTTCGCGCTGGCACAGTGCTCTGAGCCGTTGAATCAGCGCCGGTGGCAGCTCCACCTGCATCAGTGCGCCGGGGTTGCTCGTATCCGCGGTGCGCGGCCTGTCCGTGGGCAGCTCCAGCGCGGGCGGTGCGTCCTCGAGCTGCTTCCGCCAGTAGCCGATTTGCTGCTCCAGCACCTCGCCCTGGAGCCACTCGCGCTGCCACACCGAGTAGTCCACGTACTGGATGGGCAGCTCGGGCAGCGGCGACGGCCTGCCGGTGACGGAGGACTCGTACAGCGCCACCATGTCGCGGATCAGCAAGGCGATGGACCAGCCGTCCGAGATGATGTGGTGCAGGGTGATGGGCAGCAGGTACTCGCGCTCTCCCAGGCGCAGCAGCCGGGCGCGCAGGAGCGGCCCGTGAGCGAGGTCGAACGGCTGGCGCGCCTCTTCGTGCGCCAGGCGCATGGCTTCCTCTTCCCGCTGAGACTCTGGCAGGTGCGCCAGGTCCACCACCTCCATCGTCCAGGGCGAGACGGGTGAGATGACCTGGAGCGGCTTGTTCTCACGGACCTGGAAGGTGGTGCGGAGCACCTGGTGACGGCGGACCAGCTCGGTGAAGGCGCGCTCCAGGGCGGCCACATCGAGCGTGCCCTTCAGCCGCAGGGCGGCTGGCATGTTGTAGAGCGCGCTATCCGGTTGGTACTGATCCAGGAACCACAGCCGCTGCTGAGCGAAGGACAGCTCCGCCTCCGTCAGCTCCGTGCGCGGGATGAGCACTGGCGCGTGAGTCCTGTGCTCATCGCCAGCCATGCGCGCCTGGATGCGGAGGGCGAGCTCTTCCACGGTGGGGTACTCGAACAGCTCACGCAGGGGCAACTCCACGCCCAGGCCGGAGCGCAGGCGGGAGGCCACCTGTGTGGCCAGCAGGGAGTGGCCGCCCAGGGAGAAGAAGTTGTCGGTGACGCTCAGGCGCGACAGGCCCAATACGCTGGCGAAGGTCTCCGCCAGCGTCTGCTCCAGGGCATTACGAGGATCGATGAAGGGAGCCGAGCCACGCAAGCTGTCCGCGTCCGGCACGGGCAGCAGGCGGCGAGCCAGCTTGCCGCTAGGTGTCAGAGGCAGGGCCTCCAGACGCACCAGGGCGGAGGGCACCATGTACTCGGGCAGGCGGCGAGCCAGCACCTGACGCAGGGCCTCCGGCTCCCAGGCGGTGTTGGGCTGGAGCACCACGTAGCCCACCAGCCGCTTGTCACCCGGAGAGTCCTCACGCACCACCGCTGCCGCGTCGCGGACTCCTGGGGCCTCACGCAGGGCGGCTTCCACCTCACCCTGTTCGATGCGGAAGCCACGCACCTTTACCTGTCCATCCAGGCGGCCGAGGTACTCGACAGTGCCGTCAGCCCGCCAGCGAGCGCGGTCACCCGTGCGGTAAAGCTGGCCTCCCGGGCGGAAGGGGTCGGGCAGGAACTTCTCGGACGTGAGCTGAGGACGGGCGTGGTAGCCGAGTGCCAGCTGCGCGCCACCGATGAACAGCTCGCCCTGTACGCCAATGGCGCAGGGCTGGCCCTGGGCATCGAGCACGTAGAGCTGGTTGTGGGGCAGGGGCGTGCCGATGGGAGGCAGGCGGGGCCAGGTGGAGGGAGGGCCCTGCAACCGGTAGGCACTCACCACGTGGGTTTCGGAGGGGCCGTACTGATTCTCCAGCACGCACCCGGGGAGCCGCTCGAAGAGGGAGACGAGGGTGGGGGTGACCTGGAGTTGCTCACCGGCGGTGACCACCTCGCGCAGGCGCTCGGGGAGAGGAGCGCCGTGAGCCACGGCGTCGGCCAGGGCCTGGAGGGCGACGAAGGGCAGGAAGAGCCGCTCGACGCCGTGGCGGGCCATGTACCCGAGGAGGGCGGGCATGTCCTGGCGCACCTCGGAAGAGGGCACCACGAGGGTGCCGCCAGCGCACCAGGTGGAGAAGAGCTCCTGGAAGGAGACGTCGAAGCTCAGGGAGGCGAACTGCAGGGTGGTGGCCGCGGGTTTGACGGACCGGCTCAGCTGCCACTCGAGCAGGTTGGAGAGGGCGCGGTGAGGCAGCGCGACGCCCTTGGGCTTGCCCGTGCTGCCGGAGGTGTAGATGAGGTAGCAGGTGGACTCGGGCGACAGCGTGAGTGCCGGAGCATGGACGGGCTGGCGGGAGATCGTCTCCGCCTCGGTGTCCACGCTCACCACCCGGGTCCGCGTGTCCACGGGCAGCAGGGAGGCCAGGCGCGAGTGCGTGAGCACGAGGGACGCCTCGGCGTCCTGGAGCATGAAGGCCAGGCGCTCGGAGGGGTAGCCCGGGTCGAGCGGGAGGTAGGCGGCGCCGGCCTTGAGGACGGCCAGCACGGCCACCACCATGTCCAGCGAGCGCTCCAGGCACAGGCCCACCCTGTCACCAGGGCGCACGCCTTGCGCATGCAGGGCGTGGGCGAGCTGGTTGGCCCGGCGCTCCAACTGCGCATAGGTGAGGCGCTGGTCCTCGAAGACCGCCGCCACCGCATGGGGAGTGCGGGCGGCCTGGGCCTCGACGAGCGTGTGCACGCAGACGGGGCGAGAGGGAGCCGCCGTGGTGGCGTTCCACTCCACCAGCAACTGGCGCCGTTCGGCCTCGGACAGGAGGGACAGCTCGGACAGACGCCGCTCGGGATGGGCTACCGCGTCCTCCAGCAGCAGGAGCAGGTGCTTCATCATCCGCTCGGCCGTGGCGGCCTCGAACAAGTCACTCCGGTACTCGAACGTGGTGCTCAGGCCACGAGGCGTCTCGATGAAGAACACCGTGAAGTCGAACTTCGCGGTGCCGCTGTCCACCTCCAATGGCCGGAAGGTGAGCCCGGGCGCGGTCAGCTCCGCCGTGGGCGTGTTGATCAGGACCAGCGCCACCTGGAAGAAGGGCGTGTGCTCCGGCTGCCTGGGCGGTTGCAACACCTCCACCAGCTTCTCGAAGGGCACGTCCTGGTTCGCGTACGCTCCCAGCGTCACCTCCCGTGCCTGCCTCAGTACCGACAGGAAGCTCGGATCCCCCTCCAGCCGGGTGCGAAGCACCAGCGTGTTGACGAAGAAGCCGAGGAGCGCCTCGGTCTGCGGCTGATTGCGCCCGGCGATGGGCGCTCCCACGCAGATGTCATCCTGCCCCGTGTAGCGAGCCAGCAGCGCCTGCAGGCCGGCCAGCAGGCCCATGAACAACGTGCCCTTCTCACGCCGGCACAGCGCCCTCAGCCCCTGTATCAGCGCCGGCGGCATCTCCAACCTCAGCGAGGCGCCGGGGTTGCTCGTGTCCGCAGTGCGCGGCTTGTCCGTGGGCAGCTCCAGCACGGGCGGGGCCCCGTCGAGCTGCTTCCTCCAATACTCCACCTGCTTCGTCAGGACCTGCCCTTGCAGCCACTCGCGCTGCCACACCGCGTAATCCACGTACTGGATGGGCAGCTCGGGCAGCGGTGACGGCTTTCCAGCCGCGAACGCCGCGTAGAGCGTGACGACCTCGCGGGTCAGCACTGCGACGGACCAGGAGTCCGAGACGATGTGGTGCATCGTCACCAGCAGCAGGTGCACCCGGTCCGACAGCCTCAGCACCCGCGGGCGCAGCAGGGGCCCCCGGGACAGATCGAAGGGCCGGCTCGCCTCCTCGCGCGCCAGACGCATCCCCTCGGCTTCCCGCTCCGACTCCGGCAGGTGCCCGAGGTCCTCCACCTCCAGCTTCCAGTCCACGCTGGGGGCGATGACCTGCACCGGGGAGCCTTCATGGGTCTGGAAGGTCGTGTGCAGGGTCTCATGGCGGCGCATCAGCTCGGCGAAGGCCCGCCCGAGGGCGTCCGCGTCGAGCGTGCCCTCCAGCCGCATCGCGGCCGGCATGTTGTAGAGCGGGCTGCCCGGCTGGTACTGGTCCAGGAACCACAGCCGCTGCTGCGCGTACGAGAGGGGCAACAGGCCCGTCCGGGGCACGCGCGCGATGACACCGCCCTGGCTCTCCGGGGCTTCGGTGCGGACCGGGGCGGAGGTGCTCGGTGGTGGCTCCGACGGGGTCGGGCGGCGCCGGGTCGTGGGCGTAAGGATCTCCACCTCTCCGTTCGCGCGGTAGCGGGCGGGCGTACCGGTTCCATACAGGCTGACGCCGGTCCCCTCGGGCGAGGGGCGGAGCCGGGCCCGGGTCACCTCGGGCGCCTTCCAGAAGCCCAGCGGCACCGCGTCACCGCCCAGGAACAGCTCACCCACCACGCCCACCGGGGTGCGGCGTCCCGCCGCATCCAACACGAACAGCGAGCCCCGGGGCGCGTTCTCCCTCGCGCCGGGCAACAGGGACACGGGAGCCACCACTCGCGCGGAGGCCACCTTCTTCAGCGTCTCGGCCAGGTCGGCCGGGAGCCCATCGGCCTCGTCCAGCACCAGCGTGCGCACGGGGCCGAGCACCTTGGCGGCGTCCGGCATCCTCGCGAGCGTCTGGGCGAGCGCGATGGTGCAGCGCAGGTGCGCCGGGGGGCTGGCGCGCAGCGACTCCACCAGGGCCTGGGTGCCATCGGCCTCCACGAGCACCGGAGTGGCTGGCGCGTGGGCCACACCCTCCTGGCTCCGGCGGCGCAGCACGTCCAGGTGCCGCAGGCCCTCCATCGCGGCCTCATGGCCCAAGCCGAAGTCGATGAGGCACGCCACCTCGTCCACGTCCGCCCGGCGCAGCTGCTCCACCCGGGCCATGAGCGTCTCCGGCGTGCCGAGCATTCCGCCCGCCTCCAGGTACCGGGAGACGCCCATCTCCAGCAGGATCTGCCGGTCCTGGGGCGTGAGGCTGCTCATGTCGAAGCTCGTGCCCTGGCTCGTCACCAGTGCCTGGACCAGCTCCACCGAGCTGCGGAAGTAGCGGATGAGCGGCTCGCGCGCCTGCCGCTTCACTTCCTCCTGGGTGCTCGCCACGAAGGTGTGCAGCATCAGCACCACGTGGCCCCGGCCGCCGTGCCCCGCCTTGCGCCGCGCCTCGCGGTAGATGGCGATCTTCCGGGGCAGCTCCTCGAAGTCCTGTCCCAGTCCCAGCACGTTGGTGAGCAGGCCCGTGCCCAGCTCTCCCGCCAGCCGGAAGGTCTCCGGATTGAAGGCGGCGGTGATCCAGATGGGCAGCTCCGTCTGCACCGGCCGGGGACGGATGGCGATCTCCACCTCGGCCCCGGTGCCGTTGGTGCGGCGCACGGTGCCACCACTCCAGAGCGTGCGCATCTCCTCCACTCCGCGCCGGAGGGCCTCGGTCCGCTGCGTGAAGTTGCGTGGCGCGAAGAGGAAGTCGTTGACGTTCCAGCCCGTGGCGAAGGACACGCCGACACGGCCATCGGAGAGGTTGTCGACGACGGACCACTCCTCGGCCACGCGGATGGGATCATGCAGCGGGAGCACCACGCTGCCGGCGCGCAGGGAGACCCGCTCGGTGACCATGGCCAGCGCCGAGCTGGTGGCGATGGGGCTGGGGTAGGGGCCACCGAAGGCATGGAAGTGCCGCTCCGGGGTCCACACCGCGGTGAAGCCGTGCGTGTCGGCGAACTTCGCTCCCTCGATGAGGAGCTGGTACTTCTTCCGCCCGGAGGACTCCGAGTCGTTGGCGAAGTAGAAGAGGCTGAAGTCCAGGGGCCGCGTCCCGGTCTGCTCGGGGCGGAGCGCCACGAGCCGTGCGGAGGGCCGCGCCGGGAACACCACCTGGAGCCCGCGTGCGAGCGCCCAGAGCAGCTCCACGCCCGCGGGGTCGGCGGACGCGTCCGAGATGCTCAGCCAGGTCTCGCCCGCGCGGACGTCGAGACGCGCATCCATCGCGGCGAAGCGGTGGAGCAGGTTGCGGTGGTTCCACATCACGCGTGGACGGTCACCGTCGTCCGTCTCCCGCGCCAGGCAGGCGAGGCCGTCCGCATCCACCGCGGGCGTGAGGGCCACGGCCGGGAGCTCGCCGGAGAGCGCGAGGCGGATGACCCGGGACTCGTCCAGTCCCGGAGGGAGCGGAGAACCCGCGGCGGTGATGAAGAGGGGGGTGGCCCCTTCCAGTCCGAGCGAGGACAGCTCCTCGCGCTGCTCCCAGGAGACGAGCGCATAGGCCCCACCGGAAGCCAGCACACCCCACAGGGCCACCGCACGCTCGGGCGAGGGCTCCAGACACACGGCCACGGGGACGCCAGGGCCCACGCCGCGAGCACGCAGCGCGGACGCGAGCGCGAGCGCGTGTGCGCGCAGGGCCCGCCAGGTCAGGCGTTGGTCTCCCCGGCGGAGCGCCACCTCATCCGGGGTGCGCTCCGCCTGGGCGGACAGCAGGGCCGCGAGGGACGCGGCCGCGGAGGCTCCGGCCGCCGGCCGCTCGGTCCGCTCCGGGGCTCCCTCCAGGGACAGCTGGGACAGGGGCTTGTCCGGCGAGGCCATCGCATCGGAGAGCAACGCCTCCAGCTGCGAGAGGAGCCGGGTGATGGTGGAGGCGTCGAACAGATCGACGGCGTACTCCAGCGTGCCGGAGAAGCCTTGCGCGTCCTCGCGCATGAGCACCGTGATGTCCGCGAGCGCGGTGCCGTACTGCGCGGGCAGCTCGGTGACCTCGAAGTAGCTCAGCCGCAGGCCCGGGAACTCCAGGATGGGCGCGGACACGCCCTGGGCGTGCAGCAGGAAGATGACGTCGAACAGGCGGGACAGCGCTGCTTCCTCACCGGGCTCGAGCTCCTCCAGGAGCTGCTCGTAGGGCACGTCCGGATTCGCGAAGGCGGCGAGCGTGGTGTCACGGACGCGGAGCGCGAGCGCGCGGAAGCTCGGATCTCCCGCCAGGGAGGTGCGCAGGCCCAGGGCGTGCGCCACGTAGCCGATCTGCGGCTCCAGCTCGGGGCGGGTCCGGTTGCCGATGGAGGTGCCCATGAGGATGTCCTCCTGACCCGTGCAGCGGGCCAGGAGTGCCTTGAAGCCGGCGAGCAGCGTCATGAACGGCGTGAGGCCCTCGCGGTTGCTGAAGGCATTCAGGGCGGTGCTGAGCGCCTGGGGGAGGGCGAACGTGTACCGCGCGCCACGCCGGCGCGTGCCGGCGACTCGCGGGCGGTCCATCGGGAGGGGGAGGGGACCGGGCCGCCGCGCGAGCTGCTTGCGCCAGTACGCCTGCTGCGCGGCGAGCGTGCCATCGGACAGGGCGCGGCGCTGCCAGACGGCGAAGTCGATGTACTGGATGGGCAGCTCCGGCAGGGGCACGGGCCGCTGGTGGATGAAGCCCGTGTAGATGGCCACCGATTCCCGGATGAAGTTCACCAGGGTGAGGGTGTCCGCCACGATGTGGTGGATGGTGACGAACAGCACGTGCTCGGCCTCGGCCATCCGGACCAGCTGCACCCGGACCAGGGGACCCTGAGCGAGCACGAACGGCTCGGCGGGCGCGAGGCGGGCCAGCCGCATCGCCTCGGCCTCGCGGTCCCCGGCGAAGTCGCGCAGGTCCACCACGGGCAGGGAGGCGCGCATCTCCGGGAGGATGCGCGGCACGACCTTGCCGTCCACCTGCTGGAAGACGGTACGCAGCGACTCGTGCCGGCGGATGACCTCGTTGAAGCTGCGCTCCAGGACGGCGTACCGCAGCTCGCCGGAGATCCGGATCGCGAGAGGCTCGTTGAAGATGGAGCTGCCCGGCTGCCGCTGCTCCATTTTCCAGAGGCGGGCCTGCACGTAGGACAGGGGCAGCTCACCGGTCCGGGGAACGGGGACCATCGCCGTCGCCGGAGCCTCGCCGGCCGGCTGCTCCGCCCGGAGCCGGGCCTCGATGCGCGCGGCCAGGCCGGAGATGGTGGGCGCCTCGAACAGGTCGTTGAGGGGAATCTGCGTCCGGAACGTCTCGCGCAGCCGGGTGAGCAGCTGCGCCGCCATCAGCGAGTTGCCACCCAGGTCGAGGAAGTTGTCGTCCGGGCCGATCTCCTCCAGGCCCAGCCTCTCGCGCCACAGCTCCGTCAGGCGCTGCTGGATGTCACCCAGGGGCGCACGCTGGACGGGAGCCGGGGGCGTCACAGGGGCCACGGGCGTTACAGGAGCCACGGGCGTCACGGGAGCCACGGGAGCCTGGGGCGGCGGCACGGCGGCAACGGGCGCGGGGGCCGCGGTGGCGGCCGGTTCCGGCAGGGGGAGCACGGGCCGCTCCTCCAGGGTGATGCGCTTCTCCTCGAAGGGATAGCCCGGCAGCGGGATGCGGCGGCGGTGCTCGTGGGCGTGGAAGCCCTTCCAGTCCACGGCCGCGCCAGCGCGCCAGAGCGCGCCCAGCGACTCCAGCAGGGTCTGGGCATCGGAGGAGGAAGTGCCGCTCCGGCGGAGCGAGGGCACCGCCACCGTCTCGCGCTCGGTACGCACGCGCGACCGGGCGAGCGCGGTGAGGCCCTGGTCCGGGCCGGCTTCGATGAACCAGCCGCAGCCGGCTTCCACCAGCGCATCCAGTCCAGCGGCGAAGCGCACCGGCTCCCGCATCTGCCGGGCCCAGTAGCGCGGGGAGGCCGCCTCCTCGGGGCGGATCCACGTGCCGGTGAGGCTGGACACGTAGGGAATGGAGGGCGCGTTCAGCGTGAGTCCGGCCACGGCCCGTTCCAGCTCGGCCATCACCGGCTCCACCGCGCTCGAGTGGAACGCGTACGACGAGGCGAGGCGCATCACGCCCACGCGACACGCCGACAGCGTGCGCTCCAGCGACTCCACCGCCTCGGCGGGTCCGGACACCGTGCAGCGATCCGGGCCGTTGAGGGCGGCGATCTCCAGGCCACCGGAGAGCAGCTGCGTCACCTCTTCGGCGGAGAGCCCCACCGAGAGCATGCCGCCGGGCGGGAGCCGGGACATGAGCTCCCCGCGAAGGACGGCCAGCCGCAGCGCGTCCTCCAGGGAGAGCACGCCGGACAGGCACGCCGCCGCGTACTCGCCGAAGCTGTGGCCGAGCAGCGCGGACGGCTTGAAGCCGAAGCCCATCCACATCCGCGCGAGCGCGTACTCCACGGACAGCAGCGCGGGCAGCGCGAAGCGCGGCTGGGCGAGACACGCCTCCGCGTGGGCCTCGGCGCCGGGCTCGGGGAAGAGCACCGGGCGCAAGTCCTCCTTCAGCCCCGCCTTCGGCAGCAGCTCCAGGCACGCGTCCAGCTCACGCCGGAAGAGCGGCTCGGACGCGTACAGCTCCTGGGCCATCCGGACGGACTGAGCGCCCTGACCGGGGAAGAGGAAGGCCACCCGGCGGGACCGGGCGGTGGCGAGGTCGCGCACCTCGGACGGAGCGCCCGGCTTGCGCAGCGCGCGCACGAGCTCCTCGGCATCCCCGGCGACCAGCGCACGACGGTACTCGAAGGCCTTGCGGCCCATGGCGAGGGTGAAGGCCACGTTCGCCAGGTCCACCGTCGGGTGGGCCTCCACGAAGTCGGCCAGCTCGCGGGTCATCGTCTCCAGCGCGGAGGCACTCCGGGCGGACAGCGTGAAGAGCTGCCGGTTGCGATGGCCGCCCTTTCCGCCGTCCTGGCGGGGGGCCTCCTCCAACACCATATGGGCGTTGGTGCCACCAATGCCGAACGAGCTGACCGCGGCCCTCCTCGGGCCCTCACCGGGCTCCCAGGGGCGCAGGGTGGTGTTCACGAAGAAGGGGCTGCGCACGAAGTCGATCTCCGGGTTGGGTCGCTCGAAGTGGAGGCTGGGAGGCAGCTCGCCATGATGCAGCGCGAGCGTGGCCTTGATGAGACCGGCGACGCCGGCGGCGGTGTCCAGGTGCCCGATGTTGGTCTTCAGCGAGCCGATCGCGCAGTAGCCCGTGCGATCGGTGTGGGCGCGGTAGGCGCGGGTGAGCGCCGCGATCTCTATCGGATCTCCCAGCGGGGTGCCGGTGCCGTGGGCCTCCACGTAGCCGATGGTGGAGGGGTCCACGCCGGCCGAGGCCAGGGCCCGGGCGATCACCTCGCTCTGTCCCTGGACGCTGGGAGCGGTGTAGCTGATCTTGGTGGCCGCGTCGTTGTTGAGGGCCGAGCCCTTGATGACCGCGTAGACGTGGTCCCCATCGCGCAGGGCGTCCGCGAGCCGCTTGAGCACCACCACGCCCAGGCCGTTGCCCAGGACGGTGCCCCGGGCGCTCGCGTCGAACGCGCGGCAGTGCCCGTCGGGAGAGAGGATCATCCCCTCCTGGAAGACGTACCCGGTGCGCTGGGGCAGGGAGATCCTCACCGCGCCGCCCAGCGCCATGTCGGACTGACGGGTGCGCAGGCTCTGGCACGCGAGGTGGATGGCCACCAGGCCGGTGGAGCAGGCGGTGTAGACGTTGATGCACTCACCGGAGAGCCCGAGCTTGTAGGCCGTCTTGGTGGCCACGTTCTCGCCACCGGTGGTTGCCAGGGCCTCGAACATCGAGGCCGGGTCCTTGCGCGTCTGGCCGAGCAACGAGAGCATGTGCGCGTTCGCGCTGCTCGCGCCGGCATGCAGCGAGATGGGTCCCTGGAAGCGCTCCGGGTCGTAGCCGGCGTCCTCCAGGGCGTTCCACGCGCACTGGAGGAAGAGCCGCTGCTGCGGATCCATCCACTTCGCCTCGCGCGGGGACACATCGAAGAAGCTGGCATCGAACCCGTCCGCGCCCTCGAGGACCCCGCCCGCGGGGACGAAGTCCGGATGGTCGCGCAGCGAATCGGAGAACAGCGGCGACGTCTCCAGCTCCTCCGGAGCGAAGCGGGAGATGGACTCCACGCCCTGGCGCAGGTTCTCCCAGAAGGCGTGGACGTCGCGGGCGCCGGGGAAGCGCCCGGCCATGCCGATGATGGCGATGTCGTTGGAGCCGTCCTCCTCGGAAGGCTTGTGGCGCGGCGCGGGCTCGGCGCGGGTCGCCGGAAGGTCCCGCCCCAGCCGCGTGGCCAGCGCTTGCACGGTGGGGTGCTCGAAGAGATGGGTGACGGGCACGTCCTGGCCCAGCTCCTCGCGCAGCTGCGTGCTCGCCTTGACCACCAGCAGCGAGCTACCGCCCAGGTCATCGAAGAAGTGGTCGTGCTGTCCCACGCGCGGAACCTGGAGCACGCGGGCCCAGACCGAGGCGATGCGCCGTTCCAGCTCGGAGAGGGACTCGGAGGCGGGGGCGGCCGGCGCGGGGTTCACCGACTCGGGGGCGGGCAGCGCCTGGCGATCCACCTTGCCGCTCGGGGCGAGCGGGAGCGCGCTCATCCGCACGAAGGCGGAGGGCACCATCGCGTCGGGGAGCCGCTCCTTGAGGAACCGCCGCAGGGCGGCCGGCTCCACGTCCTCGCCCGCCACCACGTACGCCACCAGCCGCTTCTCGCCCGCGCTCTCGCTCAGGACGACCACCGACTGGCGCACGCCAGGGTGCAGGGCCAGTGCCGCTTCCACCTCGCCCAGCTCCACGCGCACGCCGCGCACCTTCACCTGTGCATCGCGCCGCCCGAGGAACTCCACGCGTCCATCCCGCAGCAGGCGCACCAGGTCCCCGGTGCGGTACAGCCGCCCACCCGGGACGGTGTCGAAGGGGTTGGGGACGAAGCGCTCGGCGGTGAGCGCGGGGCGGTTCAGATAGCCGCGGCCCACTCCCACGCCTCCCAGGTACAGCTCGCCGGGAATGCCCACGGGCACGGGCTCCATCCGCGCGTCCAGGACGTACATCTGGTTGCCCGGGTGGACCCGGCCGATCGACGGCTGGCGGGGATCCACGTCCTGGTCGATGAGCGCGCAGATGGACACCTCGGTGGGGCCATAGGCATTGAGCAAGCGGCGGCCCGGCTTCCATCTCCTGGCCAGCTCCGGTGTGCACGCCTCACCGCAGGAGGCCACCATCCCCAGCTCCGGCAATGCCTCCGGCTGCAGCGGAGCCAGCGAGGTGGGGGTGGCGGTGATGTGGGTGATGCGCTTGTCCGCGAGCATCTTCTGCAGCGGTGGGCCGGGCAGCAGCGACTCCGGCGGGGCGAAGATCAGCTCCGCGCCGGAGAGCAGCGTGGAGAAGATATCGCTGAGGGAGGCATCGAAGCCGATGGCCGACATCTGCAGGACGCGGTCGCCGGGACGCGGGTCCAGGGCCACCTGCATGGCACGGGCGGTATTGCACAGGCCCCGGTGCTCCAGCAGGGTGCCCTTGGGGGTGCCGGTGGAGCCGGACGTGAAGATGACGTAGGCCAGACTCGAGGGAGTGACGGCCGGCGCTGGCGAGAGCGCCGTTTCGGGCTGGGACTCCAGCAGCGAGCGGTCCGTGTCCACGAGCACCAGCAGTTGCTGCGGCGTGGCCAGCTGATCGGCCAGCTCCTCGCGGCTGATCAGCACGGGCACCTCGGCCTCGCGCAGCATCAACTGCAACCGGGCGTGCGGGTAGTTGGTATCGAGTGGCAGGAAGGCGCCACCGGACTTGAGCACGCCGAGCAACGCCACGAGCAGCTCCGGCGTGCGCTCCAGGTGGATGCCCACCATCACTTCCGGCCCGACACCGAGTGACCGGAGATGCCAGGCGAGCTGGTTGGCGCGTGCGTCCAGCTCGCGATAGGTGAGGGAGCGCCCTTCGAAGGAGACGGCGGTGGACTCGGGGGTGAGACGCACCTGCTCCTCGAACATGCGGTGCGCGAGGTCATCCGGCACGGCGGGCCCGGTGCGGCTCCACTCCACCAGCACACGGTGACGCTCCGCCTCGGAGAGCAGGGAGAGCTCGGTGACGCGGCGCTCGGGCGCGGCGGCGGCCCCCTCCAGCAGGATGCCCAGGTGCCCCAGCATGCGGGCGACGGTGTCCGCGTCGAAGAGGTCGGTGGCGTACTCGCAGAGCAGCTCCACACCGTTGGGGGTGTCGGTGACGGAGAGGCTGAGGTCGAGCTTGGTGGCGCCGGTGTCTCCCAGGGTGCTCTCCATGGAGAGACCCGTCGGTCCCCGCGTCTCGGATGCGGCATCCTGGAGCGCCAGATTCACCTGGAAGATCGGCGCATGGGCCAGGGTGCGCTCCGGGTTGAGCGCGCGCACCAGCTCGTCGAAGGGCAGATCCTGGTGCGCCCAGACGTCCAGCATCGACTGGTGGAGCTGTGCGAGCAGCTCACGGAAGGTGGGTGCTCCGGCCAACTTGCCGCGTACGGCGAGCTGGTTGACGAACAGTCCGATGAGCCCCGCCGTCTCGGGCCGGGTGCGGTGGGCGGAGTCCACGCCCACCACGATGTCCTCCTGGCCGGTGTAGCGGTGCAGCAGGAGCTGGAAGCCGGCCAGCAGCGCGACGAAGGGGGTGGTGCCCTCGCGCCGCGCGAGCGCCTTCACCCGCTCCCAGGCCTCCCGCTCGAGCCACCGTACCACCTGTGCCCCCCGGTAGGTCTGCGCCTTGGGCCGGGCGCGGTCCCCGGGCAGCTCCAGCATGGGAGGTGCTCCGGCGAGGTACTTCCGCCACCAGCCGAGCAGATCCTCGAGCCGCTCGCCGCGCAGCCACTCGTGCTGCCAGACCGCGTAGTCGGCGTACTGGATGGGCAGCTCGGGGAGGGTGGGCGTGCGTCCGGTGGAGAAGGCCGCATAGAGCGCCTCCACCTCGCGAACCAGGACGCGCATGGACCAGCCATCCGCGATGATGTGGTGCAGCGTCAGCAGCAGCAGGTGCCGCTCGGTGCCGAGGCGCAGCAGGGTGGCCCGGATCAACGGTCCCCGGTCGAGCTGGAACGGGCGTCCGGCCTCCTCGCGCGCGAGCCGGTGGGCCTCCTGCTCACGCTTCTCCTCCGGCAGTCCGCTCAGATCCACGACGGCGAGCGACAGGTCCAGCTCGCCCAGGATGCGCTGGTGCGGCTCGCTCCCCTCCTCGATGAACACCGTCCGGAGTGTCTCGTGCCGCCGTACCAGGGTTTGAAGGCTCCGCTCCAGCGCGGGCACATCCACGGCCCCGCTCAATCGGGAGACCACGGGGACGTTGTAGAAGGCGCTGCCCGGCTCCAGCCGGTCGAGGAACCACAGCCGTTGCTGCGCGAAGGAGAGCGGCAGGGACCGGTTACGAGGAGCACGGGGGATCGATGGGCGCGTACCGGCCGCCGCCTTCCGCGCGGAGATCTCCCGGGCCAGCTCCGAGGCGCTCGCCCCGCGCAGCAGCGTCTCCATGGGAATCGCCACGCCCAGGTCCTTCTCCAGCCCGTGCGCCAGCTCCACCGCGGCCAACGAGTCCAGGCCCAGGCGGGTGAGCGGTACGTCCGGCGCCAATGACCCCGCGCGAGCGCCCAGCCGGGCGGAGATCCGCGCCAGCACCAGCGCCTCCAGCTCACTGGAGGCGGCGACGGGGGCGGGGGCGGGCGCGGCAGGAGCGGACACGGCCGGCGCTACGGACTCCGAGGCTCGCCATGTATGGACCACGCGCAGCTCGCCCGCGAGGAACGCGGCCCGGCAGGCGCGGCGCTGCACCTTGCCGCTGGAGGTCTTCGGCAGGCTGCCCGGCTCGATGAGCACCAGCGCATGGGGCCGCACCTCGTGCCCCTCCGCCAGCCTCTGCAGGATGGTGCCCGAGACGTCCTCCGCGGCGCCGTCCAGCTTGCGCGGGTCCACCTCCTGCACCACCACCAGCCGCTCCTCGCCCTCCGCCTCGACACTGAAGGCGGCACCACACCCGGGCCGCAGCGCCGGGTGGCTCCGCTCCACCGTGTGCTCCAGGTCCTGCGGATAGAGGTTGCGGCCGCGCAGGATGATGAGGTCCTTGCGCCGCCCGGTCACGTACAGCTCGCCCCCCTCGAGGAAGCCCAGGTCCCCGGTGCGGAGGAACGGTCCCTCCCCGGCGGCGGTGCGCGCGCGGAAGATGGCCTCCGACTCCTCCGCCAGCCGCCAGTAGCCCTGGGCCACGCTGGGGCCGCTCACCCAGATCTCACCGACCTCACCCGCCGGGAGCTCCCGGAGCGACTCCGGATCCACCACGAGCAGGCGTTGATCCCGCAGCGACCCGCCACAGCCCACCAGCGTCCGGGCCTCGCTTCGCGGTTGGGGCTCCACGGCCCGGCCACGCTCCAGCGCGGCGGCGTCCACCGCGCGCGGGTGGGGCGGTTCGGACTTCGCTCCGCCCGAGACGATGAGGGTGGCCTCGGCCAGCCCGTAGCAGGGGTAGAACGCCTCGCGGCGGAAGCCTCGCGGCGCGAACGCCTCGGTGAACCGGTCGAGCGTCTCGGAGCGGATCGGCTCGGCGCCGCAGAACGCCACCTCCCAGCTGCTCAGGTCCAGCCCCTCCCGCTCCTCGGGGGAGATGCGGCGGACGCACAGCTCGAAGGCGAAGTTGGGACCGCCGCTGATGGTGCCACCGAAGCGGCTGATGGCCTCCAGCCAGGCGCGCGGGCGCTTGAGGAACGACAGCGGCGACATCAGCGCGGTGTGGAAGCCCTGGTACAGCGGCACCAGGATGCCGCCGATGAGCCCCATGTCATGGTAGGGCGGCAGCCAGATGACGCCCACGCTGTCATCACGCGTCTGGAAGGCCCCGCGGATCAGCTCCAGGTTGTGCAGCAGGTTGGCGTGACTGAGCATCACGCCCTTGGGCGTGCCGGTGGAGCCGGAGGTGTACTGGAGGAAGGCCAGCGAGTCGGCGCTCACCGGGGGCTTGCGCCAGGAGGCCTCGCCGCCCGGCTCGAGCGTGTCGGTGGCCACCCAGCGCAGCGCCTTCAGGTCGGGCGCGTCCTGGAAGAACAGCTCCGCCATCGACAGGACGAAGGAGGTGGTGAGCACCACCGTGGCTCCCGAGTCCTGGATGATGGCCCTCAGCCGAGGCAGCGTGCGCTCCAGCCGCGAGGGATCCGGAGGATAGGCGGGCACCGCCACCAGTCCCGAGAAGAGGCATCCGAAGAACCCGGTGAGGTACTCGGCTCCCGGGGGATAGAGCAGCACCGCGCGCTCGCCCGCGGGCGCCAGCTGCTGGAGGGCGGCGCCAATCCGTCTCGCGTGCGCGTACAGCTCACCGCGCGTCAGCGGAGTTCCTTCTCCGTCCCCTTCCTCCAGGAAGGTGTAGAGGCGCTGCTCGGAACGGGTGGCACTTCGCTCTTCGAGGAGATCGATGAGGGTGCGGGGCTGGTGCATGGTCGATGGTGGGGGAAGATGGGGCTCGGAGGCTGCCGCGCCTGCCAGGGGATCCTTCATGATACGTCACTTTGCGTGAAGCCAGTTTTTGGCGGCGCTCGGCCCCCTGCTTGCCGCACGCACGGCCTCCGGTTGGAGCCGGGGACTGGGATTGCCCCCCCCCAGGTCCGCTGAAGCGCCTCAATTCACGAAGGTGAGCGCGCCGGAGGGCAGCTCGGTGCCCGCGGGCCACACGACGTAGGCCGCGCGCCGGGAGTGATTCCACGCTCGCAGCAGCTCTTGGCGCTTGTACGTCACGTGCACCGTCTCGTCGTTGGGGAAGGCGGGGTCGTTGCAGACGACGTCTCCCGAGGGGGTGAACCCCTTCACCACGATGAGGTGCCCGTCCGAGCGGGTGATGGGCGAGCCGGTCAGCTCCCCTGGCTCGTAGGCGATGCTGATGCTGACGGGGATGCCCTCGGAGACGAGCCGCTCCACCTGCGCGAACGAGTCGAAGCGCGCCACCAGGGCGTGCAGGGCGCCGTCTCCCAGCGCGGAGGCGTAGGCGGTGTTGAAGGGCCAGTTGCCGGTGCCTCCATAGACACGGTCATGGATGTACTCGGCCGCCACCGGCACCGGGACCACGAGCTCGTCGCGGCCCAGCTTCTTCGCCCAGTACGCGAGGATCATCGAGGTCGAGGTGGGCGAGCACCAGGCGCCGCCATCCGGCGGGTAGAGCATCTGCGAGCGACCGGGCACGTCCAGCACCGTTCCCCAGGCGCGCTGGTCCGAGGCTTCGTCCGCGGCGGTGCGGGTCGTATCGGTCATCGCCGCCGAGAGCGCGCGGACGCGGGGGCTCACGCCGGGCCTGGTGGAGAAGAGCCACACCGTCATGCGCAGCGCGTCCGCCTTCTTCTTCAGGGCGAGGGTGTCGGTGAGGACGCGGCCCTGCGCGTCCTCCTGGCGATCCTTGCTGTGGCGCACGACGGTACCCGGGTCGAAGGCCCAGACGCCGAAGTCGTAGTCCTTCGTCCACTGGCCCTCCACGCGTGCGGCGAGCGTCAGCCGCACCCAGGTGCCGGGCGGAGTGAGCGCGTCGAAGGAGGGCACCACGTTGTCGAAGCCGGCGGGGACGGAGAGCTCCTCCGAGAGGGCGCTGCCGAAGACGTAGCTGCCCGGGGCGGGAGGCGTCGTGGTGTCGGGCGGTACGTGCGAGGGGAACGGGTCGGGCGCGGAGCGGGCCGTCGCCGCGTCGAGCTCCAGCGCTCCCTCCGGGGTGAGCGCGGTGCCCTGGCGGGTGAAGCGCTCGAAGTCACGCGCCCGCGCGCTCTTTCTCCAGATTCTCGCCACCGGGCCTTCCTCCGTGGATGGGGTCGTGGGCCGTGCCTGCCAGGCACAGGCCGTCAACGTCGATGCCAGCAGGACCAGATACAGCGGGACTCGGGCAGTCGTCAGGGTCTTCATGGGGCTCGGGTGAATGCTGTCGGGGGGAGTATCCGGGGGCTCACTTCGCCAGCTCGGAGAGCAGCTGGTAGACGAACTCGGCGCCGGGCTGGAGCGAGGCCACCGGGATGCGCTCGTTGGGCGCGTGGGCCGTCCGGGCGTCGTCCGGCGTGAGGGCGAAGAGGTCGATGCCGTAGGCGTGGATGCCGGCGCGGCGCAGCGCGGTGGACTCGGTGGTGCCGGTGGACATGCGGGGGAAGACGGGGGCGCCGGGCCACACGCGGGCGGCGGCGGACCGGGTGGCGCGGAACATCGCGTTGTCTCCCACGGGCGAGGCGGGCGAGTCCGGAGGCTTCATGTCCAGCTGCACCTGGATGTCCGGGTCGTCCACGGCCGCGACGAGCCGGGCGCGGACGGCCTGGATGTCCTCGTCCGGGAGCAGCCGGCAGTTGATGGTGGCCTCGGCGGTGGCGGGGATGACGTTGGGCCGGGTGCCGGCGTTGAAGACGGTGGGCACGCAGGTGGTGCGCAGCACGGCCGCGAGGGCCGGCTCCAGCCGGGCGATGGTGTCCACCGCCTCCTGGGGCGGAGCGTCCGGGGTGGCCGCGAGCCGTTGAAGGGCCTGGCCCAGCTCACCGCCCGTCACCTTCACGCGGCCCTCCACGTTCAACCGGGTCACGGGCGTGAGCCGGGTGGGGAAGGTGAGGGCTCCGACGCGGGCCACCGCCGCGGCCAGGCGCACCATGGGGTTGGGCGCGGCCGGAGGCACCGAGGAGTGGCCGCCGGGCCCGGTGGCCTTGAGCACCACGTTGCGCGACACGCGCTCCGCGGCCTGGAGGCTGACGAAGCGCACGCGGGCGCGATCCTCGGACAGCTCCGTGAGGCCTCCCTCGTTGAGGGCGAGCTCCGCCTCGCGCAGCTCGGGATGGTGCTCCAGCAGCCAGCCGATGCCCGCGTTGGAGCCCACCTCCTCGTCCGCGCTGAGCACGAGCACCACGTCGCGCGAGAGCTTCGTCCCCTCGCGTTTCAGCCGCCGCAGCGCGAGCACGCTGGCCGCCACCATGCCCTTGTTGTCCTGGACGCCGCGTCCGTAGAGGAAGCCATCGCGCTCGGTGAGCGTCCACGGGTCGGACGCCCACTCCTCGCGCCGGGCGGGGACCGTGTCGAGGTGGGCGAGCACCAGCACGGGGCGTGCGCGGCCGCTGCCCTTCAGCCGGGCGATGAGGTGGGCGCGTCCGGGAACGGGCTCGGCGAGCTGGGACTCGATGCCGGCCTCGCGCAACCACCGCGCGGCCACCTGGGCGGCGGCGGCCTCGTTGCCCGGGGGATTGGAGGTGTCCACGGCGATGAGCTCGGCGAGCAGCGTGCGCATCTCCCCGGCGGCGCGGGGCGGAGTGCTCCGGGACGGGCCGGCGGCGTGGCCGCAACCCGGCAGTGCCAGGAGGGCGAGAACGAAGAGCAGGGGGCGCATGCCTCCAGTGTATGGGAGTCCGTGGCGCCGTGGGGAGGAACGGGAGGAGACCGTGACTCCCGGCCTGTGCTAATGGCAAAGCGCCTGGAGGCCCCCCGACATGTCGCTCCCGCTCACCGTCCGAACCATCGAGCTGCCCCTCCGCCACGCGTGGACCATCTCGCGAGGGACCAGCACCTCGAAGCGCAACGTCCTCGTGGAGCTTCGCGAGGGAGCCCTGGTGGGCCGGGGCGAGGCCGCTCCGAACGTGCGCTACGGCGAGTCCGCGGAGACGGTGACCGAGGCGCTCCAGAAGCTGGCTCCCGTGCTCGAGGGGGCGGACCTGCGTCACTTCCGCGTGCTCTCGGAGCGCATCGAGCAGGCCCTGCCGGGAAACCACGCGGCGAAGGCGGCGCTGGACATCGCGCTGTACGATCTCGCGGGCAAGCGGCTCGGGGCGCCGCTCTACCGGATGCTGGGCCTGGACGCGGCGCGGATGCCCCTCACGTCGTTCTCCATCGGCATCGACGACCCGGAGACGCTGGTGCGCAAGGTGCGTGAGGCGGAGCCGTACCCCGTGCTCAAGGTGAAGCTGGGCGCACAGTCGGTGCGAGAGACGTTCGGCGCGGTGCGGGCCGCCACGCCCAAGACGGTGCGGGTGGACGCCAACGAGGCCTGGGGCCCCGAGGAGGCGCTGAAGCACATCGAGTGGCTGGCGGGGCAGGGGGTGGAGCTGGTGGAGCAGCCGCTGCCGGCGGCGGACACGGAGGGAGCGAAGTGGCTGCGCCAGCGCTCGCCGCTGCCGCTGGTGGCGGACGAGGCGGTGATGATGGCGGTGGACGTGCCGAAGCTGGCCGAGGGCTACCACGGCATCAACGTCAAGTTGCAGAAGTGCGGAGGCATCCGCGAGGCGCTGCGCATCATCGAGACGGCGCGCTCCTGCGGGCTGAAGGTGATGTTGGGGTGCATGGTGGAGACGTCGTTGGGCATCGCGGCGGCGGCGCACCTGGGGCCGCTGGTGGACTGGCTGGACCTGGACGGCAACCTGCTCATCTCGGCGGACCCCTTCCGCGGGCACCCCGTGGAGCAGGGCTACATCCGCCTGGGTGACGGGCCCGGGCTGGGCGTGGAGCCCCAGGGCTCTCCATGACGGAGCCGCTCGTCCAGAGCCCGATGGCGGTGCTCACGGTGCTGCTGGCCGTGCTGGCGCTGCTGTTCCTCGCGGAGCGACACCCGGTGGGCGCGCGGGTCTTCAGGGTCCTGCCCATCCTCGTCCTCGTCTACTTCATCCCCACGCTGCTCTCGAACACGGGCGTCATCCCCACGAAGTCGGACCTCTACGGCTTCGTGTCGGCGTACCTGCTGCCGACGAGCCTGGTGCTCCAGGTGCTGTCGATGGACTTGAAGGCCATCGCGCGGTTGGGGCGCAACGCGGTGGTGCTGTTCCTGGCGGGGACGGCGGGCATCATCATCGGCGGGCCGCTCGCGTACTTGCTGCTGGGCCACTGGATGCCGGCGGAGCTCGGTGAACAGGCGTGGAAGGGGCTGGCGGCGCTGAGTGGCTCGTGGATTGGCGGCAGCGCGAACTTCGTGGCCATCGGGCAGAGCATCGGGACGCGGGAAGACACGCTGAGCATGATGGTGGTGGTGGACGTGGGCGTGTCGAACATGTGGACGGCGGTGCTGCTCTACTTCGCGGGCCGCGAGCGGCAGATGGACGAGCGCATGGGCGCGGACCGGCGAGCCATCGACGTGGTGCGCGAGCAGGTGGAGCGCTTCCACGCCTCGGTGCTGCGGCCCGCGAGCCTGTCGGACCTGGTGTGGATCCTCACCCTCGGGTTTGGCACCACGGTGGCGTGCACGGCGCTCGCGAAGCAGTTGCCGGACATCGGCACCATCATCACGGGCTTCACCTGGGTGGTCATCCTGGTGACGACGGTGGGGGCGGCGCTCTCGTTCACCCCGCTGCGCAACCTGGAGGGGGCCGGGGCGAGCCGCATCGGCGCGCTGTTCCTCTACGTGCTGGTGATGACCATTGGCGCCAAGGCGGACTTCCGGCGGCTGCTGGACGCGCCCGCGATGGTGGCGGTGGGCGTGGTGTGGATGGCGGTGCACGCGGGCTTCATCCTGGGGGCACGGCGGCTGCTGCGGGCGCCCATCTTCTTCGCGGCGGTGGGCTCGCAGGCCAACGTGGGCGGAGCGGCCTCCGCGTCGGTAGTGGCGGCGGCCTTCCATCCGGCGCTCGCGCCCGTGGGGGTGATGCTGGCGGTGGCCGGCTACGTGCTGGGCACCTACGGCGGGCTGCTGTGCGCGGTGCTGCTGGAGCAGGTGTACCGGCTCCTCCACTGAGGGCCTCGACTCCGGGCTGTCGAATTCGTGCTTCCCTCAGTTTCCGTCCGCACGCTCCTGGTCCTCGGGGCGAACGCGGCCCTGCCGGCGCATCTCACGAGCGAGAAAGGGGGCATGCTCCTCGAAGAACCACAGTGGAACGGGCCGGGTGGGATCCTTGGGGTTCCAGTACATGTTGAACCACCGGCGGCGCATGTTCTTGCACTCGGGGGAGTTGAGCTTCAAGCGGGTGCACGTGTCTTCCACGCGCTTCTTCAAGTCCGCTTCGAGGTCTTTCGCGGGTTCGACCTCGAAGGTGTCCAGGTTGAGCACGAACCAGCCGTCACGCACGTCGAATGGATCCAAGACGTCCGTGAAGGCGTTCTTGCATGCGTTCATCAGCGAGCATGCGAGCCGGTAGTTGTCCCACTCGTAGGCTTCACGAGGCGCGGCCTTCGTGATGGCGACGAAGTGATCCACCGTCGGACCCGCGATGGGCTCGATATAGAAGCATGAATAGGCGCAGATGCCCCGATATGCCGCGTGGAGCGCATCGAGCGCCCGGGTCCAGTAGTCGTACTGACGGAGCACCTTGGGGCTCAGGTCCTCGAGCCGATCCGCTTGTTTCCGGATGCGAGGACCTGGGCGGCTGAGCGTTGGTACCTGCCCCGTCAGCTCGGCCAGGGCGCTCAGACCGGGCTGGCGGACTTCCCCATCGAAGTCGAAGTCGGGTGGACGTGGTTCGGGCTGCTTCTCGACGCGGATCATTTCTCGAGTCCCGACTGCCTCGCCCAGAACCGCCACTGCACCCAGAACGGATCGACGTCCGGAAGACTCTCCCGCAGCTTCTGTTGGGCCTCGTCGAACTCCGTGCGTTGGACGTCCTGGCGGCGCATCAGGTCTTCGGCCCTCTGGAGGGCCTGCTCCGCCTCCAGGGAGCGGGGCTCACCCAGTGCGAACACGTCGGAGATGAGCCAGGAGTTCGCGTCGCCGCGCCGCCGCCAGGTCTCCCGCTCCAGGGTCACCTCACCGTTGACCAATTGCATATGCCAGAGCGCGTCTCGCTGGGGATCGAACAGCGGTTCCAGCGAGGCGAGTAGGAGCGGTGAGTGGGTCACGGCGACAACCTGGATCTCCACATCATCAGCGCCCGTGAGGGCCTCCATCACGCTCAGCAGCGAGCGCAGGATGGTCCGTTGCCAGCGCGGATGCAGGTGCGCTTCGACCTCGTCGATCAGGAAGATGATCTGCCGGGTCACGTCCTGATTGAGCAGACGACTCGCCTGGATGTGCTCCTGCCAGGTCCACACGAGCAGGTAGGCAAGAGCGATGATGCGCTTGACCCCCGCGGAGGCATGCACCACCGGCACTTCCTGACCATAGGCCGTCCGGAGCGTCGGCATGTCGCGTACGTCTTCCAGGCTGATTCGGGTGAGCTCTCCTGGAACGATGCGTTCCTCATCGGAGGGAGAGAGGACTTCCAGCACCTTCAAGAGCTGCAGGTAGGGCTCGTTGTTGCGACCCTGCCAGGAGGCCCAGTCCCGGATCAGGCCATTGCAAAGAACCTTGCCGTCTGGCTGCAGTCCATCCCAGACCTGAGAGGGCGTGAAGTGATAGGCGAGGGGTCGGTCCGGAGCGTTCACTCCCAGGGTAGGTGCGTTCTTCCAGTAGTTGCGCGCCGGATCCCAGACCGAGAAAGAGCCATCCACGCGGGCATAGAGAACCAGTCCTGGGTTGCCGGGCCGCCCTCGCTTGGGCGTCCAGGCCTGCTGCTGAAAGTCGTATTCGCTGGAGTAGTCGACAGCGGTGGTCTTGCTCCTGTACCGGAAGGAGATGGTGGGACGGATACCCTGTCCACGGTGGGGCAGCGCGGGGGAACTGGCCCAGGAGCGGGTCAGCGCCCACCAGGCGACGTCCAGGATGAACGTCTTCCCGAGCCCATTGTCACCCGTGAGCAGATTCAGCCGGGGCGCGAAGTCGAATTCCAACTTCGGTGCCGGTCCGACGTGATGGAGCTCCAGCCGTTCGAGCATCGTCTCTCCGAGCGTGGATCGCCCGTCCCGCGCGGGTATAGGTCAGGTCGGGTGTAGGGACAAATCCCGGGCAGACCTCGTGGAAGATCAGGCCAGGGGCGTGCTGGGCTCTGCCTGTTGCGGCCTGGGCTGGCGCAGCGTCGATGCCGCCACGCCGCTCAAGCCAATCAACCCCACGAGGTTGGGGAACACCTGCAAGCCATTCATCAGGTCGCCCCAGGCCCAGATGGTCTCCACCTTGCCCATGGCTCCGAAGACGACCAATCCGCAGTAGAGCCACCGGTAGGGCACGGTGACGCGCAGACCAATGGCATACTCGAGGAACTGCTCGCCGTAGTAGGCCCAGCCAATCAGCGTGGTGTAGCCGAACAGGAAGGCGCAGAACGCGACGATCCACCCGCCCACGGTGGGCATGGCGGTGTTGAAGGCCTGGGCCACCACGGCCGTGCTCGTGAGCCCGGACGTCCACGCGCCGCTCGCCAGGATCACCAGCGCGCTGATGGTCGAGGTGACGCACGAGACGATGAACACCTCCATCACCGCCTGGAGCCCCTGCTGGACGGGGGCGTCGGTGCGCGCCGTGCCATAGGCCACCGCCGCGGTGCCATACCCCGCCTCGTTGGCGTAGATGCCCCGGGCGATGCCGTAGCGCATGGCCACCATCATCCCCACTCCGGCGGCGCCACCTCCGGCCGCATGCATGGAGAAGGCCTCGCGGAAGACGAGCGCGAACACCTCGGGCAGCCGCGCCGCGTGCGTGAGGATGACCACGAGCCCGCCGGCCAGGTAGAGGCCCACCTTCAGCGGAGCGAGGCGCTCGGCCGCGCGGCCGATGCTCTTCACGCCGCCGATGACCACCAGCCACGTGAGCACGGCGATGGCGATGCCCGAGGCCAGGGGCGGAATCGAGAACTGGCTCTGCAGCACCACGGCCATGGAGTTGGGCTGGGTGAAGGGCGTCGTCGTGAGCGCGGCCACGCCCGCGATGAGCGCGTAGAGCCACGCCAGCTTCGGCGAGCCCAGTCCGTCCTTCAGGTAGTGCATCGGGCCCGCGGACAGCCGCTCCCCGTGAACCTGGCGGTAGCGGATGCCCAGCACCGCCTCGCAGAACTTGATGGACGTGGCGAAGAATCCATATACCCAGATCCAGAACAGCGCCCCCGGTCCGCCGCTCACGATGGCCGTGGCCACGCCCGCGATGTTGCCGGTGCCGATGGACGCCGCGAGCGCGGTCATGAACGCCTGGAAGGGACTCAGCGATCCGGCGCCGCTCGCCTGCGTGGGCACCATGGCGCGCAGCGCGTCCCGGAAGCGCGCCACCTGGACGAACCGGAGCCGCACCGTCAGGAACACGCCAGTCCCGAGCAGGAGGGCCATGGTCCAGGGTCCCCAGACGGCGTTGCTGGCTACGTCGATCGCGTGGCGGATGGGTTCGGGCAGCATGTGGGCCCGTCATAGTCCGTCCAGGCCCTTCCTGGCACCTTCCCCCCTCACGTTCCCTCGCGAACTCGGCAAACACGCCGAGGGCCGCCGGGAGGTGAAACGTGGCATCCTGCCGATCAGGCTCATGACCCCGTCCGCCCCCGCTACCCCCCGCGAGCTCTCCGAGCTCTGGTCCGAGGTCCATCCCCAGGACCTGCCCCCTCCCGCCCTCGTCCGCCACGCCCTCGTGGAGGAGCGGCTCCGGCGGCTCCGCGAGGCGGCGCCGGACCTGTTCCACTTGGAGGAGGTCGGCCGCTCTGTAGAGGGGCGTTCGCTCAACCTCATCCGGTTCGGGAGCGGTCCCCGGCACATCCTCCTCTGGTCCCAGATGCACGGGGACGAGCCCACCGCCACGACGGCGCTCCTCGACCTCTTCGAATACGTGCGCCGCCACCGTGCGCATCCCCGCGTGGCGCGGCTGCTCTCCGCGCTCTCCCTGCACGCCCTGCCGATGCTCAACCCGGATGGCGCCGAGCGCTTCCAGCGGCGCAACGCGCAGGGCATCGACATCAACCGGGACGCGCTGGCGCTCCAGACCCCCGAGGGGCGGACGCTCAAGGCGGTGAGGGACCGGCTCCAGCCGTCGCTCGGCTTCAACCTCCACAACCAGAGCTGGCGCACGGCGGTGGGGGGCACGGGCCGGCCCGCCTCCATCTCGCTGCTGGCTCCGCCCTTCGACGTGGCGCGCGGGGACAACCCGGGGCGGGTGCTCGCCAAGAAGGTGTGCGCCGTCATCCGGGACGCCCTGGAGCCGCTCGCCCCCGGGCAGATCGGCCGCTACGACGACTCCTTCGAGACCCGCGCCTTCGGCGACAACCTGGTGCGCTGGGGCACGCCCACCGTGCTCATCGAGACCGGCCCGTGGCCCTCGGCCGAGCCGGATGTGCCGCTGCTCCGGCTCAACTTCGTGGCCCTGGTGACCGCCCTGGATTCACTGGCGAGCGGGGAGGTGGAGCACGCGGACCTCGCGCGCTACGAGTCCATCCCCTTCAATGAGAGCAAGGGCCTGCTGCACCTCGTCATCCGGGGCGCCCACGTCTTCGGCGAGGCGGGGGACGCCTTCCTCGCGGATGTTGGCGTGGCGGCGACCCTGGCGGTGCGCGACCGGGAGGGCACACCCTCCGTGGTGCTCACGGGCACCGTCGAGGAGCTGGGGGACCTGCGCGTGTACGGCGCCGTGGAGGTCGTGGACGGCACCGGGCTCACGGTGGTGCCGCTCCCCGCCGGGGGCGTGAAGGAAGGGGACACGCTGCCCCTGCCTCCCCGGAGCGCGCTCACACTGCGGGTGGAGCTGCCCGCGGAGTTGATGTTGCTGCGGCCGGTGGAGCCCGCTGGGAGTTACCGGGTGGAGCGAATCATCCGCTACGGGTGTTGATTTCCCAACATTGACGAAAATGTGGCAAAGGTAGGACCTGACTTCCTAGGAGGGGGCGTCACCTTTGCTTTCACACGTTCGACTCGCTCGCGGCTTGTGTGTCCTGCTGTTGCTGTTCGGAGCCAGCGCCTGGGCCCAGGGCACCGCGGTCATCACCGGAAAGATCGTCAATACAGCCGACAAGAAGCCGCTGCAGGACGCGGTGGTGACGGCCACCTCCCCGAGTCTCCAGGGCGAGCAGACGGTGCTCACGGATGCCAGCGGTCTGTACCGCATTCCCCAGCTGCCGCCGGGTCTCTACACCCTCCGGGTGGAGCACGAGGGGTTCCGCCCCTATGCGCGTGATGGCATCCAGCTGCTCATCGACCGCACCATCCGCTTCAACGTGGAGCTGCTGCCGGAGTCGGGGCTGAGTGAGGAGATGGTCGTCACGGCCACCGCGCCGACCATCGACGTGGGCTCGAGCGCGTCGGGCATGAGCGTGGACTCCAACCTGCTGCGCAACCTGGCGGTGAGCCGCCCGGGCTCGAAGGGCTCGGCGTCGCGCTCCTTCGAGTCCCTGGCCGAGATGGCTCCCGGCGCGCAGGAGGACCAGTTCGGCGTGAGCATCAACGGCAGCACCTCGCCCGAGAACCAGTTCGTGGTGGATGGCCTGTCGGTGAACGACCCGGCGGTGGGCACCATCGGCACGCCGCTCTCGGTGGAGTTCGTCAAGGAGGTCAACGTCATCACCGGTGGCTACATGCCCGAGTACGGCCGCTCCACGGGCGGTGTGCTCAACGTGGTCACCAAGTCCGGTTCCAACGAGTTCCACGGCTCGCTCTTCGGCAACGTGGCCCCGGGCTTCCTCCAGACGGCGGCCCTGGAGCTCCAGCAGGCCGGCAGCGTCATCTCCGCGAAAGGTACGCCGTGGAACCAGGGGGACTTCGGCTTCGAGCTGGGCGGCCCCATCGTGAAGGACAAGCTGTGGTTCTACGCCGGTGTGGCGCCCTCGTTCACCCGCATCCAGGTGTCGCGGCAGCTCAACGCCTACGATCTCTGCACCGCGGTGGACCCGGCCAACGGCTGCACGGCGGTGGGCAAGGCGCGGATCGACCCCACCACCCGGTTCGCCCAGACGACACCCATCGAGGGCACACGGGTGGATCGCTTCGCGGACGACCGGACCATCCAGTACATCGGCAAGCTCACGTACCTCTTCAACCCGGACCACAACCTGTCGCTGACGGTGTACGGCACGCCCAACTGGTCGGGCGGCGCGGGTCGGTACTCCTTCAGCCGCGATGGGGCCCCCGAGGTGTGCAGCGGGCTGTCCTGCACCGGGTACGTCCAGGGCTCCTATGAGTCCATCGCCACCCGGCGCACGGGCGGCGCGCTGGATGTCGTGGCCAAGCAGTCCTCCTCCTTCTTCAACAAGGCGCTGCTGATCGACGCGACGGTCGGCTGGCACCACCAGGATGCCTCCATCCTCCCGTCGGACGGCTCGCAGCTGGGGGGCGACGGCCTTGCCGCCGTGCCGAAGATCACCTGGCGCCGCTCGAGCAATCCCGGCTACCACTCCATCACCGAGTTCGAGAGCATCCCCGACGCGGCCGCCTGCGCGGAGCCGGGCGCGAGCGTGGCGCGCTGCCCCGTCACCGCGTACACCACGGGTGGGCCCGGGACGATCAGCGTTTCGGAGCTGGACCGCTACCAGGGTAAGGTGCTGGGGACGTACCTGTTCGAGGGGCTCGGCCACCACGTCATCAAGGCGGGCTTCGACGCCGAGGGCGCCAGCTTCTACAACAACCGCGCGCGCACCGGCCTGGCTCCCTGGCGCGAGTGCCCGGACGGCACGTGCTTCGAGAGCCGGACCCAGTACGGCTACCTCGATGCGCCTGACCAGCCCGTCTTCCTGCCCTCGAAGGAGGGGACGACCACCTCGCTGACGGTCGGCGGCTTCGTCCAGGACAGCTGGTCCATCCTCGACAAGGTGACGGTCAACGCGGGCGTGCGCTACGACACGCAGACCATCTGGGGCATGGACGGCAAGATGGGCCTGAATCTGCCCCACCAGTGGTCGCCCCGCATCGGCGTCATCTACGACTTCACCCAGCAGGGCCGCTCGAAGCTCTACGCCAACTACGCGCGCTTCTACGAGAACGTCCCCCTCGACATGGCCGACCTGTCGTTCCCGCAGCAGCAGCAGCTGGCGGCCACCTACAACGCGTCCTGCGATCCCAGGGATCCGGCCGACCTCGCTCCCGGCGGGGACTGCACCCTGGCCGCCAACCGGCAGACGCGTGGAACCCCAGAGAGCCCCAACCAGCAGTGGGTCTCCGAGGGCGGAGACCGTGTGCCGGTGGATCCGAAGATCCGCGCCCAGTCCAGCGATGAGTTCGTCCTTGGCGCCGAGTACGAGGTGCTGCTCGGGCGCGTGGGCGTCTCGTATACCCGGCGCTACCTCAACGACGTCATCGAGGACATGAGTCGCGACAACACCCGCACCTTCTTCCTGGGCAACCCGGGCAAGGGCTACTCGACGGACTTCCCCGAGGCGCGCCGCGACTACGACGCGGTGAACGTCTACTACACCAAGACCTTCTCCAATGATTGGCTGGCCCAGGTCAGCTACACGTGGTCCTCGCTGCGCGGCAATTACTCGGGTCTGTTCCGCGCGGAAAACGCCCAGCTCTCGCCCAACCTGACGCGCGACTTCGACCTGGTGTCGCTGACCACCAACCGCGATGGGGCGCTGCCGGGTGACCGCACCCACGCCTTCAAGGCCTTTGGCGCCAAGGAGTTCCAGCTGGGCAAGGACATGTCCATCAACCTGGGCGGTGGTTACCGGGCGCGCTCGGGCGCGCCGCTGAACTACCTGGGCTATCACCCGATCTACACCGGCGCGGAGACGTTCCTCCTGCCGCGCGGCAGCGCGGGCCGGTTGCCCTGGGTCCACAACATCGACGGCCACCTGGGCCTCAATCGGCGGCTGTCCGGCAACTACACGCTCAGCCTCACCCTGGACGTCTTCAACGTCTTCAACTTCCAGCAGGTGACGGACGTGGACCAGGTCTTCACCACCGCCGATGTCAAGCCCATCGAGAAGGACGGCAAGCCGGTGAACGTCACCAGCTGCGTCACCCCGGGTAGCCCCGACTGCCGCGTCTATCTCGCCAGCAGCTCGGATGAGAATCCCAAGACCATCCAGGGTTCGGACATCAACCCCAACTTCAAGCGCCCGATCGCCTACCAGACGCCTCGCGCCGTGCGCTTCGGCATGAGGCTGAGCTTCTAATGCGGGCACCCGGGAGAGACTCCATGAACCTTCGATTGATCGGATCGGTTTCGGGTGCGGTGCTGTTCGCCTCGACCCTGGGCGCCTGTGGCGCCGAGCAGCAGGACCCGCAGTGCCTGGTGGGCAAGGGCGCGTTCGCGACCGTCTACACCCTGAAGCAGGGACAGGACGCGAGCCGTACGTGCGCTCAGCTCAAGCCGGAGCGGGTGGGCCTGGAGAAGTATTTCAACCAGGATCCCAACGGGCGGGACTCGGTGTCCCTCCGCGCACGGCGGATCGGCGACGAGCTGGCGCACAAGGACACCCAGATGGATCCGGACGCGCCCAGGGAGCCCAACTCCGTGGGCGAGCTGACGGCGGATGCTCCGGGCGCGGACAACTTCTGCGAGGTGCCCACGCTCAACCCGGCGCGGCTGGTGTCGCGCTACGGGGGGGTCAGCAAGGCGCCCGTCAGCCTCACCTACGAGTGGTCCAACGTGCGCATCTACAGCACGCCGCAGATTCCGGGCACGCAGTTCGTCGCGGACCTGCGCTACACCCAGAACGACTGCACCGCCGAGTACTCGGTGAAGGGCATCTGGCCGGTGGTGGCGTGCGGGACGGAAATCACGCTCGATACCGACGCCGATGGGGATGGCAAGAAGGACAAGAAGACGGTGCCGGATGAGTCCAAGTGCGACCCGAATCCGGATCCCGCCGTGGGCCGCGTCCGCGGCTCCGGCATCAACCCCATCTTCCCGGTGAAGTGCGATCCGAACGTGATGATCTGCGTACTCACGGGCGAGGTTCCCTCGGACAAGCCGTGAACCTCCGGGGGCCAGCGGACAGGCTGCCGCCGGCCCCCTTCCGCCCACTCGCAATCTTGTGTGGGGTGGTGTAGGGTGTGTGTCGCCATGCACGCCTACGCCGTCGAGCTGTCGAAGGAACTGGGCCTCAAGCCCGAGCAGGTGGACCGGACCCTGGCCCTGAGTGAGGAAGGGGCGACCGTCCCCTTCATCGCCCGCTACCGCAAGGAGGCCACCGGTGGCCTCGACGAGGTGCAGATCCAGGCCATCCTGGATTGGGCCGCCGAGCGCGCCGAGCTCGACTCGCGCCGGGAGACCATCCTCCGCACCATCGAGGGGCAGGGGAAGCTCACCCCCGAGCTGGCCCAGGCGCTTCAGCGCGCGAAGACGCGCACCGAGCTGGAGGACCTGTACCTCCCCTACAAGCCCAAGCGCCGCACCCGTGCCGCCATCGCCCGCGAGCGTGGCCTGGAGCCGCTCGCCGACCTCCTCTGGAAGCAGGAGGCGGGGAAGAAGGACGACGTCGCCGCCCGCGCGCGCTCGTTCGTCAATCCGGAGAAGGAGGTGCCGGATCTGGAGGCCGCGCTCGCCGGGGCGCGTGACATCTGCGCCGAGCGCGTCGCCGAGGACGCGGGCCTGCGCCGCTCCGCCCGGGAGCTGTGCGTGCAGAAGGGCCGCCTGCGCTCGGCCGTCGTCGCGAAGAAGAAGGACGAGGCCACCAAGTTCGACAACTACGCCGACCACGAGGAGGACCTGTCCAAGGCGCCCTCGCACCGCATCCTCGCGCTGCTGCGCGGCGAGTCCGAGGAGGTGCTGCGCATCCAGCTGGCCCTCCCGGATGACGAGGTGAAGGGCACGCTCGCCTCGCGCGTGGTGACGAAGCCCCAGTCTCCGTTCGCCCCCGAGCTGCGCGCCGCGGTGGAGGACTCGTGGGACCGGCTCATGGGCCCCTCGCTGGAGTCCGAGCTGCGCAACGAGCTCAAGGAGCGCGCGGACCGCGAGGCCATCGTCGTCTTCGGCCAGAACCTGCGCCACCTGCTGCTCAGCGCGCCCGCGGGGAGCCGTCCCGTGCTCGCGTTGGATCCCGGCCTGCGCACCGGCATCAAGGCCGCCATGCTCGATGGCACCGGCAAGCTGGTGGACACCGCCACGCTCTACACGGAGAGGAGCGGGAGCGAGCGCGCCGCCGCCGCCAAGCAGTGCGGAGCCATCATCCTCAAGCACAAGCCCGAGCTCATCGCCGTGGGCAACGGCACCGGCAGCCGCGAGGCGGAGACCTTCGTGCGTGAGGTGCTCAAGGCGCTCGGCTCGCAGGTGCCCGTCGTGTCCGTGAGCGAGCAGGGCGCCTCCATCTACTCGGCCTCCGAGGTGGCCCGCGAGGAGTTCCCCGACCTGGACGTGTCGCTGCGCGGCGCCGTGTCCATCGGCCGCCGGTTGCAGGACCCCCTGGCCGAGCTGGTGAAGATCGATCCCAAGAGCATCGGCGTGGGCCAGTACCAGCACGACGTGGACCAGGGCCTGCTCAAGAAGAAGCTGGGCGAGGTGGTGGACTCGTGCGTCAACGCGGTGGGCGTGGACGTCAACACCGCGTCGCCCCAGCTGCTGGAGCACGTGTCCGGCATCGGCCCCACGCTGGCGAAGAAGATCGTCTCGCACCGCGCGGCCAAGGGCCGCTTCAGCACGCGGCGTGAAATCCTGAAGGTGAGCGGGCTGGGCCCGAAGACGTTCGAGCAGGCGGCGGGCTTCCTGCGCGTGCACGGCCCCGAGCCGCTCGACGCCAGCGCCGTGCACCCCGAGCGCTACGGCGTCGTCGAGCGCATGGCGAAGGACCTGGGCGTCGACGTGAAGCAGCTGGTGGGCAACAGCGCGCTGGTGCGGAAGATCGACCCGAAGCGCTACCTGGGGCCGGACCTGGGGGAGATGACGCTGAAGGACATCCTCGCCGAGCTGGAGAAGCCCAGCAGGGATCCTCGTGGCGACTTCACCGCGCCCTCCTACCGGGAGGACCTGCAGAAGCTGGAGGACGTGAAGGAGGGGATGGTGCTGCAGGGCGTCGTCACCAACGTCACCGCCTTCGGGGCCTTCGTCGACGTGGGGGTCCACCAGGACGGGCTCGTCCACGTGTCCCAGCTCTCCACACGCTTCGTGAAGGACCCGGGCGAGGTGGTGAAGGTGGGCGACCGGCTGACGGTGAAGGTGCTGAGCGTGGACCTGGCGCGGAAGCGGCTCGCGCTCTCCGTGCGCGCCGTCACCGAGGGCTCCCCGGCCGCTCCTTCCGTTGGAACTCCACGCTCCTCGGGGAGCGAGGCCCGCCCGGCGGGTGGTGCGCCGCGCGCCCCAGCCGGGAAGCAGGCGGGCGGAAAGGCGCCGGCTCCCCAGAAGCCCTCTGCCGAGCCCTTCAACAACCCGTTCCGCAATCTCAAGCGCTGAGAAGACAGCACCTCACGGGTGCCGGGAATGCTCCCACCCGGCACCCGTGACCATTCGTGGGTGGGTCTCGCCTCCGACCCGGGCTCGTATATTCTGGGCAAACGGGATTTCCGGGGGAGACCATGGGACGACTGTTGCCAGGAGGGTGGGGCCTCGCGCTGCTGTGCGGCGTGGCCGTGGCACAGGAGAAGACGCCTGGCGGGAGCCCGGACCGAGGGGCGGCTCCGTGAACATCCTCCGGAGTTTCCAGGGCAGGCATCTCCTCGTCTTTCTTCTGATCGACGTGGCCCTGGTGGGCTTCTTGATGGCCACCCTGTCCAGCGGCGGCGGCAGGGTGATGGCCCTCGTGCTGGCGCTGCTGGTCTTCTGGCGTGCGCGGGTCCTGCTGCGCCAGCTTCAGCAGCTGCGGGTCACCCTGCTGCGCATCATCGACGGTGGGGACCTGAGCCAGCGCATCCAGGTGCGGTCGAAGGACGAGCTGGGCGCCCTCGCGGGCACCTTCAACCTGATGCTCGAGCAGCTCGAGGAGCACACCGCCGAGCTGGAGCGCTCGCGCGACCATCTCTCCCTGTTGGCGCAGATCACCTCCACGTCTCCCAACGCCATCATCATGGTGGGCGGGGAGGGGTGGATCCACGTCTGGAACACGGCGGCGGAGAAGCTCTTCGGGTGGCCACGGCTGGAGATGTTGGGGGCGTCCTTCCTGGAGCGGGTGGTGCCCGAGGACGAGCGCGGGCGGTTCTCCGGGCTCGCCGCCCGCGCCACGGAGGGCGAGCCGGTGGAGGCGGAGCTGTCGCTGATCACCTCGCGGGCGGGCACGATTCCGGTGCAGGTCACCCTGTCGCGCATTCTCGACGCGCTGGGGCAGGTGCAGGGGCACGTCTGCATCGTGAGGGACCTGCGCGAGTACAAGCGGCTGCGCGAGTCGCTGGTGCAGTCGGAGAAGATGGCGGCGGTGGGCACGCTGGTGGCGGGCCTCTCGCACGAGCTCAACAATCCGCTCGGCATCATCCTCGGCTTCGCGCAGGGACTGTTGAGGAAGCCCTCCCAGGACGAGGCGTCGCGCATGGCGCTGCTCTCCATCGAGAAGCAGACGCAGCGCTGCGCCCAGCTGGTGCGGACGCTCCTGGACTTCTCCCGCCGGGGTGGCCCGGAGCGCGAGCGCATCGAGGTGGGACCCATGCTGGAGCGTGTGTGCGAGCTGGCCATGGGGCAGGCCCGGCACGGAGAGGTGAGCCTGGGGATCGTCCCCTCGCCGGTGGGCCTGCCCGAGCTGGAGGGCCGGGTGGCGGAGCTCGAGTCGGCGCTGCTGAACCTGGTGGGCAACGGGCTGGACGCGACGCCGCCGGGGGGCAGCGTGTCCATCGCGGCGCGCGCTTCTCCCACACGTGACGGGGTGGAGCTGGCCGTGAAGGACACCGGGCGGGGGATTCCCCCGGACATGCTCCAGCGCATCTTCGATCCCTTCTTCACCACCAAGCCGGTCGGGCAGGGGACGGGCCTGGGCTTGTCCATCACCCGCAGCATCATCGAGTCGCACGGAGGCCGCATCGACGTGGAGTCGGTGCTCGGCTCCGGGACGACGGTGCGTCTCTGGCTCCCCGCGGCGCTGGCGCATCACACGGAGGTCTCCGCTTGAGCCCGCGCCCTTCCTCCTCCACAGGAACCCCCGCCGTGCCCACCCCCTCGTCGACCCGGAGCTCCCCCATGCCTGAGCAGATCCTCGTCGTGGACGATGAACGGGACATGCGCCTGCTCCTGCGGTACCAGTTGGAGCTGGAGGGGTACGCCATCACCGAGGCGTCCGACGGCAAGGCCGCCCTGCGCGTGCTGCGCGAGTGCTCACCCGGCCTGGTCATCACCGACGTCCGGATGCCCTTCATGAGCGGGCTCGAGCTGTTGCACGAGGTGAAGCAGGCGCTGCCGGCCACCGAGGTCATCGTCGCCACCGGCTATGCCGAGGTGGAGACCGCCATCGAATGCATGAGGGCCGGTGCGTTCGACCTCATCCGCAAGCCGTTCGACATCCACGAGATGTACTCGTGCGTGGCGCGCGCGCTCGACCGCTACCGGCTCAACGTCTCGGCGGACCTGGTGCGGGCGAGCCAGGCCTTCTTCTCGACGAACGAGCTGGAGCGGCTCCCGCAGGCCATCGTGGAGGGGAGCCAGTCGCTGCTGGCCGCGGACGCGGTGGTGCTGCTGATGCCGGATGTGCAGGGGCGGTTGCAGCAGGTGCACGAGCGGGGCCTGGCCTCCGAGGCCGAGGGCACCCTGCTGCGCGAGCTGGCGGAGAAGGTCGTCCACGCGCTGGCCATCGATCGGACGCCGGCGCTCGTGGCGCCGGGGCTCGAGGATCGGCGGCTCGGCCCCAACCGGGAGCTGGGGTTGGGGATGGGGGCGTCGCTCATCCTCTATCCGCTGGCGGTGGGGGAGCGGGTGCTCGGGGTGCTGGGCCTGCTGCGCAGGGAGAGCTCGCGCATCTTCGGCAAGAAGGATCTGGATCGCACGGCGGTGCTCTCCAGCCATGTGGTGCTGGCGCTGGAGAACGGGCGCCTGGCCTGCCAGCTCGCGGCGTCCGAGCGGCTGGCGACGCTGGGGCAGGTGGCGGCGGGGATCGGGCATGAGATCAACAACCCCGCGGCCTACGTGCTCAGCAACCTGGGCTTCATCCGGGATCAACTGGCCGCGCTGCGCCGGGGTGCCCAGGTGGACATGGACGAGCTGGAGCAGGCGGTGCTGGACGCGCGCGAGGGCGCCCACCGGATCAGCGACATCGTGCGGGACATGCGCTCGCTGGCGCGCACGGATGACGAGGACAGGGGGTGGTTCGATCTCAACGAGGCCATCCGTTCGGCGCTGCGCATCGCGCGCATCGAGACGACGCAGCGGGCGGACGTCAAGACCCAGCTCGCCGAGGGCCTGCTGGTGCGGGGGAGCCCGGGGCCCGTCTCACAGGTCTTCGTCAACCTGCTCGTCAACGCGGCGCAGGCGATCGCGGAAGGGGATGGGACGCGCAGGGAGATCCGTCTCACCACCCGGGGTGAGGCCGGCCTGGCCATCATCGAGGTCAGCGACACGGGTCCCGGAATCTCCTCGGAGCTCCTGCCCCGGCTCTTCCAACCCTTCTTCACCACGAAGGGCTCGACGGGCACGGGACTGGGACTGTCCATCAGCCGCAACATCGTGCGGCGGCTCGGGGGGGAGATCGCGGTGCGCAGCGTGCCGGGAGACGGGACAGTGTTCACCGTCTCGCTGCCCACCCGTTTGCTGGCGGATGGCTGACGCGGTCCGGTGGTGGTTTGGGTGGTGCCGGTCCGTAGCGCGGGTTATGCCGCGCGCATGAACTTCCGACATCTCGGCGGCAGTGGTCTCATGGTCAGCGAAATCTCCTACGGGAACTGGCTGACCCATGGCTCCCAGGTCGAGGAGGCCGCGGCGCTCGCTTGTGTCCGTGCCGCGCTCGAAGAGGGCATCACCACCTTCGATACCGCGGATGTCTATGCCGCGACTCGCGCGGAGGAGGTGCTCGGCCGTGCCCTGGCGGGCCAGCGGCGCGAGGGCCTGGAGATCTTCACCAAGGTGTACTGGCCCACGGGTCCCGGCCCGAATGACCGGGGCCTGTCGCGCAAGCACATCCTGGAGTCCATCAACGGCTCGCTGCGGCGGCTGAAGACGGACTACGTGGACCTGTACCAGGCGCACCGGTACGACGTCGAGACGCCGCTCGAGGAGACGATGCAGGCCTTCGCGGACGTGGTGCGGCAGGGCAAGGCGCTCTACATCGGCGTGTCCGAGTGGACGGCGGAGCAGATCCGCGAGGGCGTGAAGCTGGCGAAGCAGCTGGGCTTCCAGCTCATCTCCAGCCAGCCGCAGTACTCCATGCTGTGGCGGATCATCGAGGCCGAGGTGGTGCCGACCTCGAAGGAATTGGGGGTGGGGCAGATCGTCTGGTCGCCGATCGCGCAGGGCGTGCTGACGGGCAAGTACAAGCCGGGACAGAAGCCGCCGGAGGGGAGCCGGGCCACGGACGAGAAGGGCGGCGCGCGCTTCGTCCAGCGCTTCATGTCGGATGACGTGCTGACGCGGGTGCAGCAGCTCAAGCCCGTGGCGGACGGGGTGGGCCTGTCACTGGCGCAGCTGGCGGTGGCGTGGGTGCTGCAGAACCCGAACGTGGCCTCGGCGATCATCGGTGCGTCGCGGCCCGAGCAGGTGAAGGAGAACGTGAAGGCGGCGGGGGTGAAGCTGAGCGCGGACGTGATGCGCCGCATCGACGAAATCCTGGGTCCCGTGGTGGAGAGGGATCCCTCCAGGACGGCGAGCCCCGACAAGCGGCCGTGACCACCATCCCCTCTCCCTTCGGTCCCCGATACCCTCACCCCGTCCCTCTCCCGGAGGGAGAGGGGAGAGGGGGGGCCTCGATGGGGAAGGGGACCACTTCCTCTCCCAGCTGTCTGGCTCGGGCGAGCAGCTTGTGGAAGCGGTCCGTTCCATTGCGTGCGTCGAACTTCGCGGCGATGCCCTCCGCCTGTGTGGCCAGCCAGCCGCGAAGCGCTCTCGCCTCGTACTGGTCCTCGGACGAGTACAACGTGAAGGTGCGCGGCAGCGAGAGCGTCACCCGCTCCCGTCCCTCCACCAGCGCCCGCTCCATCAGCGCGAGCGAGGCCGTATAGAAGGTGAAGCGGTCGCGGTGACTCGAGTGCTCCAGTGCCCACCCCACGTGGCGTGCGAAGAGTTTCAGTCCTCGCTCCACGTTGCCGGTAAGGGTCAGGAACTCCAGGTGCTCGCCCAGGGTGGCGAGGAACTCGCGGTTGCGCTGCACCAGGTCATAGCCGCGCAGGTGGCTGTCCCGTGCCCGCTCCAGCTGTCCCAGCTTGAAGAGCGGGTAGAGCACGCTGCCCAGCGTCAGGTGGGGCACCTCGGCGCACGCGCTGTGCCCCTCCAGCAGGGGCCGTGCCTTCTCGAGCACCACGGCGTATTCGCCCCGGTCGATGTGATGGTCCAGCTCATCGTCCAGCTCGCAGGCGCGGCAATCGGTGAGGTGATCGCGCGGCTCCTTGACCCACTGGGCCCAGAAGGACTCGGCCGCCGCGTCGTCGCCCATGTCCCGAGCCGCCTGGTAGCGCAGCTTCAGCACGGCCCGCCGTCCGGCGCCCGCCTTCGCGAAGCACTGCTCCACGTCATCCAGCGCGCCCTCTATCTGCTTGCGGCTGATGTGGGGGAACTCATCGAGCCGGCCCACCACCCACTTCTGCTTCCACAGAAGGGGCTCGGGAGAGAAACGCTCCGGATCCCTCTGCTGCTGTCCGCGGCACCAGGCGAAGGCCACCAGGGCCCGGTCCGGGAAGCCGCCGAAGGTGGCCGCGTCGATGAGGGCGTCGCGCACCTCGAAGGCGAGCGGCACGTCACCGTGCGCGTCCGCGAGCCGCGCGGCCTCCTCCAGGGCCATCACCTTGGCCTCGCCCGGCTCCAGCCTCTCCGCGCGCCCGAGCAGCTTGCCGACCTGCTCGCGCCAGTCCAGCTCCGTCAATGTACTCCCCCTGAGCCTTCGTCATCGTCCAGGCGCGCCGCGATGAGGCCGAGCAGCCCCCGGTTCAGCAGGGCCATCTCCCGCGCGTTGAGCGGGCGGTGCCCCAGCAGCAGCGCCTGCACGTACAGCATCTCCACCGACAGTTTGAGCTGCGCGTCGTCCCTCACCCGGGCCAGCCGGCGCACCACGGGGTTGAGGAAGTTGAAGCACAACTGCGGCCGCTCCTCCTCCCGGGACTCCGCCATCGCTCCTTCCAGCATGGCGGCGTACAGCTCGTCCGTCTCCTCGCGGGCGCGCTCCGCGTCGCGCCGGAAGGCCCCGTCGTCCACGTCCCCGTAGAGCGTGGGCACCTCGGGGGGCAGGAACTTCTTGAGGGTCACCTCGCAGCGGAAGGGCTCCAGGGCCTCCTCGGCCACCTGCCGCAGCCGGGCCACCGCGTCGCGCTCCTCCGGCGTCAGCTCCTCGAAGCGCTGGGGAAGCTGCGCGGCGGAGAAGAGCTCCACCTGGGTGTCCGGCAGCACGCGCGGCAGCTTCTCGAGCAGCGCGGTGTCGTGCGTGTAGGCGCCATTGATGATGCACAGCCCCTGCGCCGCCGCCACGCGTGCCACCTGCCGGAAGGCATCCAGGTTCGTGACGTAGCGCACCGTGGGGAAGGACTGGCGGTAGTGCTCGAGCGTCATCATCCCCAGCGTCGTCTCGAAGGGCAGCCAGTGGATGACGAGCCGGTAGAAGTCATCATCGTCCAGCGCGAGCGCCTTCACCGACAGGCCATGCAGGGCGATGAGGCGTTGCAGGGCGCGGGGCTCGTGCGTGGCCAGGTCCACCAGGTACTGCCGCAGCGACTGGCCGAGCGACTCGCGAGCCCGGGCCAGCGTGGCGTCCTCGTAGAAGGACTCGCGGCTGGCGGTGGGGCGCAGGCCCTGGGCATTCACCACGCAGCGCACGAAGAAGGCCCACTCGGGGAGCAGGTTCTCCGCGCTCTCGGACAGCAACATGTCCTTGAGGTACACGCGGTGTTTCTGCCGGGCGTTGAAGTGCGGCGAGAAGGGCAGCACGAAGGCCACGCCCTCCACCTGGCCCGCCTCCGCGCGCAGGGGGATGCAGTCCACGAACTCCATGCCGAACACCTCGCGCCCGTAGGCCAGCAGCGCCGCGCGGCGCTCCGCCGCGCTCGCGTACTGGCGGCGCCAGGGCGGGGGGGCCGGGTTGAGGTGCTCGGTGTGGCTGTTCACGCCGAGGTGGATGGGGAAGGGCAGCAGCCCTCCGTAATGCGCCGCGAGCTGCCGCACCCGCTCGGCGGTGAAGTACTCGGCGGCATCCGCCCGGGCGACGAGGAAGACCTGGGTCCCCGGCCGCTCCAGTGGGTGCTCGGAGGGCCGCACGGAGTAGGTGCCATCATGCCGGCCCCGCCACTCCACGGTACCGCCGTCTCCCCGGGCCGAGCGCGTCACCACCAGCAGCTCGTCGCACACCATGAAGCAGGAGAGCAGACCGATGCCGAACTGGCCGATGAAGTCGTTGCGGCGCGCCTCCAGCGTCTCGCGTTTCGAGCTCTCGCCGATGGTGGCCAGGAAGCGGTGCAGCTCTTCTTCCGTCAGCCCCACGCCGTCGTCGCTGAAGAGCAGGGTGGGCAGCCCACCATCCTGCTTCTCGATGAGCTCCACCCGCACCGAGCCCCGGTGGGTGGGCTCCAGGTGCTGCCGGGCGCGGATGGCGTCGGTGGCGTTCTGCAACAGCTCGCGCACGAACACGCCAGGCGTGCTGTAGAGGTGGTGGGACAGGAGGTCGATGACCCCCCTGAGGTTGACCTGGAAGCGATGGTCCACGGGCGGAGCAGCCTAGCGTATACCCCGCGACCCGTACGCCCCCTCCGGTGGGCTGTCCACCTCGCAATGCAGGGCCGCCGGATTTGCCTCGGGACGAGTGTTCGCCCGCTGAACAAGCGGCCCGCCGGGCGCCGGGGCGCCGCCGGTGGCATGAACCTCCGCTCTGGCGTCTCCTCCGGGCGCGGTGGAGCGCCAGTGGCGTTGGGACGGCGAAGTAGGTTATTCCCTACCCGCTGCCCGGGGTGTGGCACCCGGGGTGGAGCTTCCATGCACTCAGGCAAGGCGGGATGGCTCTCCTCGTTGCTCGAGGAGTCGGTCGCGACCCATGCGCGCGCGCCGGGTCTCGTCGTGCCCGTGGAGCTCCCCGAGTCCAGCTCCGGCCGTGCCCGTGCCCGCGCGTACCTGCGCCGGATGCTGCGTGCCAGTGGTCTGTTGTACGGCACTCCCGCGGAGGGGGTGGGGGGAGCCTCCGGCGAGGGTGCTCCCGAGGAGCTGCTCTTCCGCGCGGTGGTGCGCACCCTGGCGCGCATGGCCCTGGACATCGCGTCCCTGGCCGGTGCTCCCGCGGGCCCTCGCGGCGAGCAGCTCCTGCTCCTCTTCGCCGTCCTCACCGGCCAGCTGGACGAGGCCCAGGCCATCGAGGAGAAGCTGCGCCAGGGGCACGAGGTTTCCCGGCGGCTGTGGAGCAGGGTGGAGGACGCGCTGGAGCGCCGCGCCCTGTCGCTGTCGGGGGATCCGGCCTACGGGCTCGTCCTCCACAATGGGGCGATCTACGCCGACGCACACATGTTCGGCCGGCAGGCGCTCGACTTCTTCGCCCGCCAGGGGCTGAACCGGGAGATGGCCCGGCGCCGGATCGACTTCGCCGCCCGGCAGAAGGCGCTGCTCGTGGAGGTGCTCACCGGCCTGGCCTGCGTGGATCGGCAGCCCACCTACTCCGCGCGCCGCGCCATCCTCCGGCAGGTGGAGGACCTGGGGCTCCCGCACGCGCTGGAGGGCGAGCTGCGTGCCGCCGTGAGGCAGTCCTTCGAGCGCCGCCGCCCGCTGAAGACGGTGGTGAAGGACGTGCGCAGCGTGGACCTGCGGCGGTTCATCCTGGAGCAGACGCTGCTGGCCTCCCTGGTGGACGGCCGGCGCTCCCGGGGCGAGCGCGTCTTCATCGAGCAGCTGACCCGGGCGCTCCGGGTGCCCGAGAGCACCGTGCACCAGTTGGAGCTGGAGGTCGCCGAGTTCTATGCGAAGAACCGCTCGGTGGTGGATGTCTTCACCGTGTCCTCCGCGGCCGACGTGATGGGGGAGGACCTCGTGTCGAGCATGCAGGACACGATGGAGCGCAACTTCCACCGGCTCATGCAGGAGGTCCGGGAGACGGGCGAGCTGTACCACCTGCTCACCAGGGCCGCGCGCGGACAGCCGCTCACCGCTGGGGAACGCCAGCGCATGCGGGCGCAGCTGATCGACGTGGCCAAGGCGATTCCGGCGCTCGCCATCTTCGCGGCGCCGGGAGGGCTGTTGCTGCTGGTGGCCCTGGCCAAGGTGCTGCCCTTCAACCTGTTGCCCAGCGCGTTCCAGGACGAGCCCGCGCCCGCGAGCCCCGAGGAGGATGGCTCGGAGGGTGGGGACGAGCCCCCGGTGCGCGGGGTGGGCTGAGCTCCATGTCCCTGTCCGAGCTGTGCCGGCGCTGCGGGCTGTGCTGTGACGGCAACCTCTTCAGCCACGTTCCGCTCCAGGGCTCCGAGGTCGAGGCGGCCCGGCGGAACGGGCTCGACGTGGTGGCGCTCGCGGATGGCTCGCCCGCGGTCCGGCAGGGCTGTACGGCTCTCAAGGGGCGGCAGTGTTCGCTCTACGCGGAGCGCCCGGAAGGGTGCCGCCGCTATGACTGCCAGTTGTTCAAGAAGCTGGCTGGGAAGCGCGTCTCGTTCGAGGACGCGCTCGCGGTAGTGGAGCAGGCGCACGCGTTGCTGTCGGCCGTGGAGCGCTGCCTCGGGCCTGACACGGACCCGCGCCCGTCGTCAGTGCTGGAGCGCGCGAGGTTCGCCGCCTGGGGCGAGGACGGTGCGTCTTCATCCGAGACGTGCGCCGCGCGGGAGTCCGCCGAGGCCTTCCTGGACCGCCACTTCCATGGTGGCCCGAGGTCCTTCGAGCGCTGAAGGCGCGGTCGGAAGCAGGCAGGCAAAGGGACGCCAACGGCATGCGTCACACTCGCGCCATCCGCACTCCGTCCTGGTGATAGGCGGAATCCCACTCATCCGGGGCGGACAGATGATCGAAGAGAAACGCATGCAGACGCTCGAATCACGGCTTCACAAGGAGAAGAAGAAGAAGGAGAAGAAGAAGAAGAAGGATGAGAGCGTGAAGCTCGATGTGAAGTACGCAACCCATGAGGTCGTCCGGTTCGATTCGACTACCGGGAAGATGGTGAAGGAGCAGGTCAAGCTGCGCTCCTACAATGGGAAGTTGATGGGGCCTCTCATCGAGCGGTGTCCGGGGGACACGCTGCTGGTGTCGCTCAGCAACTTCCTTCCCCACGAAGAACACGACCCGGAGCCGCACCACAACGGACTGCATGGCCTCAACACGACCAATCTCCACGTCCACGGGTTGCACGTCTCCCCGGCTGGCAACTCGGACAACGTGCGGATCCAGATCGCCCCTGGCGAGCACTTCCATTACGAAATCAAGATTCCCGACGGCCATCCGCCAGGGACCTACTGGTACCACTCGCACAAGCACGGCTCGACGGCCGTCCAGGTCGCCAGCGGCATGGCCGGCCCCCTCATCATCCGGGGCGCCATCGATGAGCTGCCCCCCATCCGCGCGGCCCAGGAGCACCTCTTCTTCTTCCAGGAAATCGTCTACTCGCGAGGCATTCCGGACCCCGAGGATCCGAGCAAGAAGGTGAACGGACTGGATGGTTCCGACGCGCCGTTCGCGCCTGGGTTCAATGACAGGGAGGGGATCCGCTTCTCCGTCAATGGCGAGTTCGAACCCACCATCCAGATGACGCCGGGCGACGTGCACCGCTGGCGGTTCATCCACGCCGGCATCCATGAGGGGCTCATGGTCCGGTTGGTCTCGAAGGACGATCCGCGGGTGGTCATTCCCCAGTACCAGATCGCGCATGACGGCATCACCACGGGCCGGCTCGACAAGGTGGAGACGACGGAGCTGTTCTCCGGCTACCGCACGGACGTGCTGGTGCATGCGGTGGACGCGGAGGGCCATCCGTTGAAGCCAGGCACCTACCTGCTGATGGATGAGCGGAATCCCACCATCGCCCCGGAGCGCCGGGTGCTGGCCCGCATCGTGGTGAAGGGCTGGTCGGTGCGTAACAAGCGGCTGCCCACCGAGAAGGAGCTACGGCCTCATGCCCGCCCGCCCATCGAGCTGCCCGAGGATGAGGAGATCACCGAGCAGCATATCGAGTTCTCCACCAATCTGGACCCGGCCGGCGTCACGTTCCGAATCAACGGCAAGGAATTCAATCCCGATGACCCGCCGCTCCCGCTCAAGCTCGGCAGGGTGGAGCGGTGGATCATCTCGTCACTCGACGCGCTGCCCTTCCAGAACCACACGTTCCACATCCACGTGAATCCCTTCATGGTGGAGACCGGGGATGGGAAGGTGCTCTGGAAGGACACGATCGTGGTGCGCCCGAAGCAGACGATCAAGCTGCTCACCCGCTACGATCTCTACATCGGGGTGTTTCCGATCCACTGCCACATCCCGTTCCACGAGGACCACGGCATGATGCAGTTCGTGGAGGTCAAGGAAGGCCAGCCCAACCACACTCCAAGCCACCATTAGTGCACCGCCTGGGGGAGGCCTCCTCAAAGAGGTCAGGAGCGATGCCGCTCGGCGACGCGGTAGAGCTGGGTGAGGGAATGATCCAACAGCGACTGGCGTGAGCGCATGTAGCGGTGGGCCCGGACATAGGGAAACCAGACGCGCGGGCCGACGCGCACCTGCATTTCTCCGAGCTTCTTGCGCGGTATCCACTGCCCGCCGAGGTTGCGTACCAGCACCTCCCCCAGGTACGCGGCCACGGCGGGCACCGCGTGCTCGTCGATGCGCTGCCTCTCGAAGACCCTCGGGAAGTCCTCGCACCAGAAGTAAGCATCGACGTCCGTGAGTGACTCAGGGGTCTCCTTGAAGACGGAGGGCTCCTGGGCGTGCAGGAGCGCCACGAGTTGCTCGGCGAGGTGGCCATAGTACTGGCGCACGCGCTCCGGGTCCTCCACGTCCGGGGGGAGGGCGGATTCAGCGGGGAGCCACTCATCCGGCTCGGGCGGCTGCCAGACGTTGAGCTCCGCGATCTTGCGCTGGCGCTCGCTGACGGTGACGTGGTCCACCACGCGCGAGAGGAGTGGCGCCAGGTCCGGATGGAAGTGGGGCTCCACGGGGGTGAGCGTGGCGCTGCGCTCGCGCAGAGTGCGCAGAACGGTGTCGAAGTCCAGGTCCGGCCGGAGGTGGACGAGCGCCAGGGCCTGGGCCCGGCGTGCCTCGTCGCTGGCGAAGTCCGCGGCGGTGGGCCAGGTCACCAGGAGGACGGCGCCGTTGGGAAGAACCTCCACCCGGTGGGCGGGTGTGGACAGGATGCGTTCGCGGCCGATGGTCTCCACCAGCTTGGGGCCGAAGACGTTGAGCCAGGACACCGCGTAGAGCTTGTCGAACCCGTCCCGCACCGAGGTCTGTAGATCACGGCCGAAGAAGGGCGCGTCCGACAACTGGTCTTCCGCCAGGCTGTTGGCGTTGGCGTGGGTGACGGGATGGTGGGTGGCCCAGGCTCGAACCATGTCCACGAATTCCCGGCAGCGCTCCGCCTCCGCGAAGAAGGACATGGGTTTTACTTCGACCGAGATGCGCAGTTCGGGAGGGAGAGGCGGGAAATAGAGCCTGAGCCGCAGATACAACGCGGGCCACTTCGTGCGACCGAGCACGATGGACGTACTGTTCTCGTCACGCTTCTCCTCCAAGGCTTTCCAAATGGCGGCGCGGGAGTATTTGCGTTGCCGCTTGCCCTCAACGACGTCCGGCATCCACTTGCCCGCGTACTCCTCGAGCGCCTGGAGGGTGGGCTCCAACTCGCGCTCGAGTGCCGCCTGCTGGTCGAAGGCACCTTCGAAGGTGAGGGTGAGACAGTCCTCGGCCTTCAAGTCCGATGACTTCAGTCTCTTCATTGGAACAGCACCTCCACTCCCTTGACCTCCCTCCCCGTTTCTTCCACGGCGGCCTTCTGTTCGTTGGGCTTCTTGGGCTTGAGCTCACCGCCCTCGTAGATGAGGCGGACCCTCCGCACTGACACCTGCTTGTCGAAGAGTTCCAGAACGCGTCGGCGGATGTTCAGCGTTTCGCCGTAATACCGCAGGGCTTCGCTCGCGTCCGCGACCATTTGCACTGTCAAGGCGTCTTCCTCCAACAGCGCGAGGTTGCGGCTCTTGAAGCTGAACGTCTCCACGCGAGGAGGCTGTCCTGTGGGGGGCTCTGCCTCGATGACGAGCACGTCCGCGTAGCGCACACCGTCCGTGCCCTGCTTCGCCACGCCCACGTTCGTTTCAATCCTCGGTGAAGTCCTGGAGGTATCGGCGCATGGCCCGGGGCAGGGCCGCGTCTGCTCGCAACTGGGACACCATGAAACGCTCGAACGCCAGGCCTCGGGCGAATTGCCCCCGCATCTTCTCGTAGCCATCCCACGTCAGGGGCGGCTTCACCGCCTGGCTTCTCTTCAGCTCCCCCAGGCGCCTCTCCCAATGGACGACGTACTCGCGCCAGCGCGTGTGAAGAGGAACGCGGCGCGTTTCTGGTTGAGGACGTCGGCGCCCGCTCGCAGAGGCCCCAATGCGCCAAGCCGGACGGCGGACCAGTCATCCAGCTTCGCCACGAGCCGGGCCATGTCCACCCCGCGTTGAAGCTCGATGAACTCGGCGGGCGAGGCGCACGCCAGGAAAGGGGCGAGCACCTCCTCGCTGGAGGACAGGTGGGGCTAAGCCATGTGGACTAAGTTCTTTCAGGGGGTAACATCGCCGCTGAGCAGGAGAGAGGAGCGGCGATGTCCTCTGAGCAGCGTAGCATCCGGCTGACACCCCGGCAGAGGCTGGCACTACAAAGGGCTACGCGGCAGAG